>JBAZID010000012.1 GCA_041651995.1 Sulfuricella sp.
CAAAATCAGCGTCGCCCACCGGCAATTCGATGACGCAATGCAGGTGGTCGGGCAGGACGACCCAGCCGTGGATGGCGAATGGGTGGCGTTGCCGCACCGTGCGTACCACATCGCGCAATGCACCGATGTGCTGGGTCAGCAGGTCGTTTCCCTGCCGCTGCAGCAGATTTACAGTGAAAAAATAGGTGCCGCCCGGGTGCCAGGCGCGTCGATAATCAGGCATGGGGCGAGTATCGGGGGATTTTTCGTTCGGCGCAATGCCCGTTGGTTATTGCGCCCTACGCGGGCTACGCGGTGATAAGGGGAGGATGGGAGGGGTTAAGCGGTGAACGGCATCTCCGGGATTGTCCGGCCAGAGCATTCGTGCCAAGATGCCGCCATGTTTTCCGGACCGTCCGCTCCCCGTCATTACCGCTACGCCTTGCTGCTTCTGGTGCTGGCTGTTCTGGCCTGGTCCGGCTGGCAGCCGAAAGACCTGTTCACCTGGTTCCTCGAAGTGGCGCCGGTGCTGATCGGCTTGCCGCTGCTGATCCTGACTTTTCGTCATTTTCCGCTCACCATGCTGGCTTACAGTCTGCTGGCGCTACATGCCGTGATCCTGATGGTGGGCGGGCATTACACCTACGCCGAGATGCCGCTGTTCAGCTGGCTGCGCGATACCTTCGATCTTGCCCGCAATCACTATGATCGCGTGGGCCATATCGCCCAGGGCTTCATTCCTGCCATCGTGGTGCGTGAAATCCTGCTGCGCCGTTCGCCGCTGCGAGCCGGCAAGTGGCTGTTTTTTCTGACCACCTGTGTGTGCCTGTCGATCAGCGCCAGCTACGAGTTCATCGAGTGGTGGGTGGCGCTGGCTTCCGGCGACGAGGCGGTGGTCTTCCTCGCCACCCAGGGCGACGTGTGGGATACCCAGTGGGACATGTTCCTGGCGCTGTGCGGGGCAATCGCCTCGCAGCTGCTGTTCGCGCGCCTGCATGACCGGCAACTGGAAAAATGCAGTCATTGCGAGGAGCCGTAGGTGACGAAGCAATCCCATCCTCAAGCTTATTCCAAAACGAGATTGCTTCGCTATGCTCGCAATGACGGCGTTGCACAGCCATGCTGAACGCCATCTGGATCGGGTTTTTTCTTCTTGCTTTCGCCATCGGGCTGGGCAAGTGGCTGCTGTTCGGTCAGGCCGATGTCTTTCCGCTGATGATGAAGGCGACCTTCGATTCGGCAAAAACCGGCTTCGAGATTGCGCTCGGACTGACCGGGGTGATGACCCTGTGGCTGGGGGTGATGAAAATCGGCGAGAAGGCCGGTTTCCTGGAATGGCTGACGCGGCTGCTGGCGCCCCTGTTCTGCCGCCTCATGCCGGACGTGCCGCCCAATCACCCGGCGCTCGGCGCCATCACCATGAACATGGCGGCCAACATGCTGGGGCTGGACAATGCCGCCACGCCGATGGGCCTCAAGGCGATGCGCGAGCTGCAGACCCTCAACCCCACGCCCGACACCGCCAGCAATGCGCAGATCCTGTTCCTGGTGATCAACGCTTCCTCCGTCACCCTGCTGCCGGTGACCATTTTCACCTACCGCGCCCAGCTCGGCGCGGCCGACCCCACCGACGTGTTCATCCCCATCCTGCTGGCGACCTATTGTTCCACCCTGGTGGGGCTGGTGTCGGTTGCGCTGATCCAGAAAATCAATCTTTTCGACCGCGTGGTGCTGGGCTATCTGGGCGTCATCACGGCAGCTGTTGCCGGGCTGGTGGGGTACTTCGCGCAGCTGGACGCGGCCACCATGCAGGCGCAATCGGCGCTGCTCAGCAATTTCCTGCTGTTCTCGCTGCTGGTCTCCTTCCTGGCCGGGGCGGTGGTGAAGAAAGTGAATGCTTACGAGGCTTTCATCGAGGGGGCCAAGGAGGGCTTCCACATTGCCGTCGGCATCATTCCCTACCTTGTTGCGATGCTGGTGGCGATCGGCGTGTTCCGCGCCAGCGGCGGGCTGGAGGCGCTGATGGAAGGCGTGCGTTGGCTGGTTCAGGGGCTGGGCTGGGACACCCGTTTTGTGGACAGCCTGCCCACGGCATTGATGAAACCCCTGTCCGGCAGCGGCTCGCGCGCCATGATGATCGAAACCATGCGCACCCACGGCGCCGACTCCTTCGCCGGGCGCCTGGCTTCGATTATTCAGGGCAGCACCGAGACCACGTTCTACGTGCTGGCGGTGTACTTCGGCGCAGTCGGCATCCAGCGCGTGCGCCATGCGGTAAGCTGCGGTCTGCTGGCAGATCTGGGCGGATTCGTCGCGGCGGTGGCGGCGGCGTATTTCTTTTTCGGCTGAATAAACCTAAAAACCTCAGTTCGATAACCACGGAGAACACGGAGAACACGGAGAACACGGAGAACACGGAGAACACGGAGAACACGGAGAACACGGAGAACACGGAGAACACGGAGAACACGGAGAACACGGAGAAGCGGGGTAGGCAGGGATGGGCGACTTGTCGCCCAACTCGCAAAGGCAGTTTGCGGTCATTTATGGCCTCACCCATCGGGTGAATGCCAAACATCATGCAATCTATGGTTTTTACTCCGTGTTCTCCGTGAACTCCGTGGTTAACTGCTTTTTATAGGATAAACCTGTAAAACACATACACGCCCCGCATGGGGGCTTACAGGCGAAAACGCCCTACCGATTCCAGCAACTTCCCGGCCAGGCCCTGCATCTGGTGAAATTCTGCCGCGGCTTCCGCAATGGCAAAATTATTGCTCGTGGCGGTTTGCGAGATTTTTTCCATGCGCAGGGAGATTTCCTCGCTGGTGGATTTTTCGGCTTCCATGGCTTGTGCAATTTGCTGGATCATGAGCAGCACGGCGTTCACGCTGCGATCGATACGAGCCAGGGATTCACCCGACTGGTTGGCGAGTGCAACACTTTCCACAACCTGTTTTTCCCCTGATTCCATGGCGGCCACGGCTTGGCTGGTGCCATTCTGGATGGCGGAGATAATGGTCGAGATTTCCGTTGTTGCGCCAGCGGTCCGTTCCGCCAGCTTTCTGACCTCATCCGCCACCACGGCGAAGCCACGGCCTTGCTCTCCGGCGCGTGCCGCCTCGATGGCGGCGTTCAGCGCCAGCAGGTTGGTCTGTTCGGCGATGCCGCGAATGACCTGAAGAATCTTGCCGATTTCTCCGGACTGCAAGCCCAGCTCCTCGATGGTCTTGGCCGATTCGACGATGGTTCTGGCTACCAAATTGATGCCGGCCACGGAATTGCCGACGATGCGTTGCCCCTCGTTCGAAACCTGGCTGGCTTCCTCGGCGCTCGAAACGGCTTCTCCCGCCTTGCTTGCAACATCCTTGACGATCTCGTTCAGCTGGCCGATGGATTTCGCTGCGATGGCGGCCTGATCCGTCTGGGTCTGGGAAGAGGCGCTGACGCGGTCGGTCATGCCGGTGACGGCAACGCATGCCTTGTTGACTTGATCGGCGGACAGCCGTGTCTGGCTGATCAGGCTGGACAATTCTTCCGCCATTTTGTTGAACGACCCGGCAACGATTCCCAGTTCATCTTCATTGGCCAGGTGCACCCGGGTTGACAGTTCGCCATCGGCCAGGCGGCTGGTGGCGTGCTGTAGCTGGCTGACATTTTTGCCGATGGAGCGCGCAATGAATATGCCGAACAGGCCGATCAGCAGAACTCCGGCAGCGATAGCGCCGATGGTGGCGATCAATACGGTTTGCGATAGCTGGCTGACGCGCTCGTAAGTCGTTCTGGCTTGTACCACCTGATACTCGATCAGGGTGTCGATTGCAGCAGATGCCTTGGCATAGGCGGGGGTCAGCACTTCCGTGCGCAACTTGTCGGCTTCTTCGTGGCGCTGGGCCTGGAGGATGTCCACCATAGGCAATACCCCGTTCTTGCCGAAATTCAGGCGTGCAGCGATGAAGGCATCGAAGAGCCTCCGTTCTTCAGGCTGAATCTGCTTGCTGGAATATTCATTGATCAGATTGTCGGTTTTAAAAATATGTGTAGTCACCTTGTCGGTATAGGCCATGACCTCGAAAGCATCGCTTTCCAGCCTGGCACCGATCAGTTCCATGCGGATCTGCATCTGTTGATTGCGGATTTCGTTGAGCTGGTTGATCGCCAGCAAGTGATCTTCGTAGACGCGCTGCAAAGCATTCTTGGAATGATAAAGCGCAAATAATTCGCCGCTTCCGACGCTGACCAATACCAGGCAGGTCAAAGCCACAAGCAGATAGAGTTTGGTGCGAATTTTTGTTTTTTTCATGATGATCATACGAATCCCCTTCGTCCTGCATGGTGAGTGGCCCGGCGTCCGGTTATTTTTCTAAATGGCCGTGACCTTTAAACAGGATATTCCAAATGGGGGAGGCAGTGAATATTTTGTCAGCCACTGCATTGAAATTATCTTGAACCCAAATAATCCATTAAATTGTAGGTCGGGCTTCAGCCCGAAATTTCGGGCTGAAGCCCGACCTACAAGCTGTTGATTTCCTTCATCTCAAATCTCAAACGGATAATCTGGGTTGAACCGCAAAGGATCTCAAGGTGCCAAAAGCAGGCGCTTCCAGGCGAAATGTTGGGGTATGAAAAACAAGATTGCTTCACTGCACTGCACTCGCAAAGACCGTGCTCACTTGTTCAGGCTATCCCTAAAACAGCTTGGTTTGCGGCTGTTTCTCGGCCTGCTCCAGGAAAAGCATGAATTCTTCGGCTGACAGCGCCGGTTTGCACAGGAATCCCTGAAATTCGTCACAGCCAGCGGTTGCCAGGAAGTGGCGCTGTGCTTCGGTTTCAACCCCTTCGGCAATGACGCGCAGCTTGAGGGCCTGGGACAGGTTGATGATGGCCATTACGATCGCGGTGTCGCTGTCATTGACGGGCAGCTCCGAGATGAAAGAGCGGTCGATTTTCAGTTTGCAGATCGGGAAGCGTTTCAGGTAGCTGAGGCTGGAATAGCCCGTGCCAAAGTCGTCAATCGATAGCCTTACGCCGAGTTCGGCCAGCGCATCAAGACGCGCCAGCGTTTCATCCACATCGCGCAGCAGGATGGATTCGGTCAATTCCAGCTCCAGCATTGCGGGCGGCAGGTCAAAGACACGCAGCGTTTCGGCCACGCCTTCTACGAAGTTGGCCTGCTGGAACTGCAGGGCAGAGACATTCACTGCCATGGTCAGCGCCCAGCCTTGCGCCTGCCATTCCGCGCACTGCCGGATGGCTTCGGTGAGCACCCAGTTGCCAATGGCCACGATGACGCCGGTTTCCTCGGCCACCGGAATGAAGCTCGCGGGGGGGGTGTTGCCCAGTTCCTCGTCATGCCAGCGGATCAGCGCTTCCGCGCCAAAGATGTCGCCGCTGGCGAGATCCACCTGGGGCTGAAAATGCAGGCGGAACTGCTTGTTTTCCAGGGCCAGACGCATGGCGTGATCAAGCTTTATGCGCGACAGCAGGCCGATATTCATTTGCCGCTGGTAGAAGCGGAAAGCCGAGCGTCCGCGTTCCTTGACGTGGTGCATCGCACTGTTGGCATTCTTGATCAGGTCGTCCATGGTGACGCCGTCTTCCGGGTAAAGCGCGATGCCGATGCTGCCGGTCACGGTGAAGCTCATGCCGTCCAGGGTGAAGGGCCGGGACAGGGCTTCGAGGGTGCGCCGTGCGGTGATTTCAGTGCCATGCGCATCCATCTGGTTGAGAAGGATGACAAATTCGTCTCCACCCAGGCGCGCGGGCGTGTCGATATGGCGCAGGCAGTTTTTGAGCCGTTCCGCCACTTCGATCAGCACCCGGTCGCCGAACAGGTGGCCGAGGGAGTCGTTGATATGCTTGAAATGATCCAGGTCGAGGAATAGAACCGCGCAGGAACAGCCATTGCGGTCGGCAAAGTTCAGCGCCTGCTCCAGGCGTTCGGCCAGCAGCAGCCGGTTGGGCAGGCCGGTGAGCGCATCGTTGTAGGCCAGCTCCTCGATGCGCTTCCTGGCCGCATGGGTTTCGCTCAGGTCCTTGAAAAAACCGATGTAATGAACGGGCGCGCCTTGCTCGTCCAGAACGCGCACCATCGAGGCAAGACACAGATAGGGTTTGCCGTTCTTGCGCCGGTTCCATACTTCGCCCTCCCACAGGCCGTCGCGCACCAGCTGTTCCATGAACTCCTCGATGAAAGCGCCATCGTTGAACTCGGAGAAAAATGCGCGTGAAGGCTGCTCCAGCAGCTCTGTCTGGGTATAGCCGGTCAGGCGTTCGCAACTGGGGTTGACCGCGATGACCCGGTGCTCCGCATCCGTGACGAAAATGGCGTCCATGCTGGATTCAAAGACTTTTGACGCGAGTTGCAGGCGCGCCTCGTCGGCCAGCCTCTGGGTAATGTCGCGGTAGGAAAACACCCGTCCGATCGGTCTGCCGCGAGCGTATTGCGGCAGGGTGGCACGTTCCAGCACGTGGCCCGTGCGCAGTACCAGCACGTCGCTTGCTTCCAGCAGCGGGGCGCGGGAGATGGCGCCGAGGCGATCGGCATAGTGCTCGGTATCCAGCACGCACTGATACATCCAGGCATGTATCGCGGAATCGTTGCGCTGGGTGAGCAATTCATGCGGCAGATTCCACATTTCGGCGAAGCGCTGGTTATAGCCGCGGATGCCGCCTTCCAGATCGGTCACCATGATCCCGTCCGCGGTGGATTCCAGCGTGGCGCGGAGTTCGGCGAGGAGCTTTTCCAGCTCGTTCTCCACCTGCTGCTGTGCGCTCAGGTCACGTGCGGCCACGACATAGACCGAGGCATCCTGGCTGGTTTTGATCAGTGAAACACGCCGCTCAACCTGAACTGTCGCGCCATCCACGCGGCGCAGCAGGGTTTCGGAAAAAATCTGGTCGGAGAGCCCCGCCGCCACGTCTTCCCAGAAAAACATGTCTTGCGGCGAGGCGGAGAGGTCGATTACCGGTTTGCCGATGAATGTGCCCGGCTCCGCGCCGAGCAGGATTTCCGCGGCGCGGTTCACGGCCAGGATACGCAGCTCGATCGGGTCTACCAGCCACACCGCTTCGAGCATGCCCTCGATCAGGGGCTGCCAGTTGGTAGTGAACGGTTTCACGCGTTTTCCCCGGGCGTGGAGATTTCCCGCGCCCGCTCGAAGTAGTAGCAAATGCGCTTGCGCGGTGAAAGATAGTCAAAAGTGCTTTTGGGCAATTGCAGCGGTTTGAGGCTGCGGCGTATGCCGAGATCGGGTTCGTCTTCCAGATCGATGATCAGGGCCTCGTCCCTGGGAATGCCCGCATCATGAATGACGATGCGCGGCTTGAGCGGGCGGCTGGAATTGACGGAAACCACCATGGCAAAGCGATCGTCGCTGAGCTGCACTACCGACCCTGGCGGGTACACGCCCATCATGTGCACGAACTGCGACAGGGTGGATGCGTGAAACTGGGACTTTTTCAGGGAAAAAATCATGGCCAGCGCTTCATGAGGCGTGATCGCCAGCGCTGGGTTGCCCGGATTGCAAAGATTGTCATACAGATTGACGAGTGCGACGATACGGCTGGGCTGCGACATCTGCTTGCCGGTGATGTGCTGCGGGTATCCCTTGCCATCGGCGAGTTCATGATGCTGCCCGATTACCAGCAGGGCGCCTTTGGAGATGCCCATTTTCTGACCCAGAGTGACGCCGTGGGCGACGTGCTCCCGGTAGATTTCACGCTCTGGCGAAGTGAATTTCTCGTCGTTCCAGCGCAGGCGGTCAGGCAGCTCGATTTTGCCCAGATCGTGCAGCAGCGCGCCCATGCCCACGTCCACCAGATCCTGCCCGGTCAGGCCGCAGGTTTTGCCGAGCAGCAGTGAAATGATGGTCACATTGAGCGAGTGCAGCGAGTTTTTCTCCCCGGCGTTTTCTGACAGGAGGCGAATGCAGGCTTCATGCTCGCCCATGATTTCGTCAAGAAACCCCTTGATCAGATTTTCCGACTGTTCGCGCGATGCGCCGGGACGCGAATGCGCGGTTTCGATGACTTTTCTGTAGCTGCGGCTGGCGCTTGCATATTTGTGTTCGCAGGCATGCAGGCTGGCCCACTGGCTTGAAAGCAGGTCGCGGCGCTGGCGTCTGGCTGCCATTTCCGCCGTTTCTTCCGCGGCTGGGATGGAAGCCGGGGTATTTGCCGGATCAAGGGCTTGCACCGCCTCGGCGTCGCTCTTGTCCGGAGAATAACGCACTTGCCCCAGACCCAGGGAACGAACCATATCGATCTGTTCCTGGGTGCGGAGGGTGAAGCTGCTCATGGGGAAAGGGTGATCCATCCATCCCGTGTCGAGGTGAATGTGCAACCCGATACGTAACTGTGAAATGTCGATAAATTGGGTCTGGCTGTCGCTCATATGATTCTGTGTGAGTGGTTTTCTGGATTTATATCACGGACTGCCAGATCCGTTTATTAATTTTCGTCGTGTTTCCTTATGCCATGCGGGTCTCGTGGGGTTTATCCGGCCCTGCGCAGCCACTTTTCCATGCCGATGACGGCATAAATGAGCATGCTGACCGCAAAAATGCGACACCATGCCGCACCCTCGATCGGAGCGGTGCGGAACCATTCGTTCATGAGCGGAAGGTAAGTGAACAGGAGCTGCAACAGGGTCATCGCGGCTACGCCAGCCACCAGCCAGCGATTGGAAAATACCCCGAGCTTGAACATGGAAACGCTCATGGAGCGGCAGTTGAAGAGATAAAACAGCTCGCCAAAGACGAAAACATTGGCGGCGACGGTGCGTGCATATTCAAGCGTCGCGCCGTGGTCGAGCTCCCACATGAACAGCCCGAAAGCACCGGCCAGAAGCAGGGTGCTGACAATGGCGATACGTCCCATCAGGACCGGGGTGAGCAGGGGGGTCGAGGGCGCGCGCGGCGGGCGGCGCATGATGTTTTTCTCGATCGGCTCGAAAGACAGCATCAGGCCGAGCAGGACGGCGGTCGTCATGTTGATCCACAAAATCTGCACCGGCAGGATGGGCAGGGCCACCCCGGCGACGATGGCGGCGGTGATCACCAGCCCCTCGCCGAAATTGGTGGGCAGGGTCCAGACGATAAATTTTGTCAGGTTGTCGAACACCCCGCGCCCTTCTTCCACCGCCGCTTCGATGGAGGCGAAATTGTCGTCGGTAAGCACCATGGCGGCGGCTTCCCGGGCGACCTCGGTGCCGGTGATGCCCATGGCCACGCCGATGTCCGCCTGCTTCAGCGCTGGCGCATCGTTGACGCCGTCACCGGTCATCGCGACCACCTCGCCATTGGCCTGCAATGCCCTGACCAGGCGTAATTTCTGCTCCGGCGCGACGCGGGCGAAGACCTGCGTGTGGCGCACCGCCTGCGCCAGCCCGGCATCGTCCAGCAGCGCCAGTTCGCGCCCGGTCAGGATGCCTGCCTGGTCCTCGTGAAATAACCCGATCTGGCGGGCGATAGCAGCGGCGGTGACGGCATGGTCGCCAGTAATCATTTTTACCGCGATCCCGGCCCGCTGGCAGGCCTTGACCGCGCGCATCGCTTCCTGGCGTGGCGGGTCCATCATGCCCTGCAGGCCGAGGAAAATCATATCTGCAAGGTCGCCATGGTTAAGCGTGTGTTGTCCGCTGGCGGCGGTTTTGCTGGCCAGCGCCAGCACCCGCAGCCCTTGTCCGGCCATGCGGTTGGCCGCCTGCGTGATCTGCGCATGGTCCAGCGGCATGCTTTGGCCATCCGGGGTGAGCATGGCTGTGCAGCGCTCCAGCACCTTTTCCACCGCGCCCTTGAGGTAAATACTGCCGGCGTGCAGGGTGGCCATGTACTGGTGGCGTGATTCGAAGGGCACGGCGTCGAGGCGGGGGTGGGCGGCATGGCTGCTTTCCGGCGTCAGCCCGGCCTTCATCGCCGCCACGATCAGCGCGCCCTCGGTCGGGTCGCCGCTGACGTGCCAGGCGCCGCCCTTGTGTTCCAGCCCGGCATCGTTGCACAGCAGGCCGGCCAGCAGGCATTCCCCGGCGGCGGGAGTGAGGGGCGGCGCGATCTCGCCGTGCGGGGCATAGCCCACCCCGCTCAGCGTGAAATCCTGGTTGCCGGAAAAAATCTGCTGCACCGTCATCTGGTTCTGGGTCAGGGTGCCGGTCTTGTCGGAACAGATGACGGTGGTGCTGCCCAGGGTTTCCACCGCCGGGAGCTTGCGGATGATGGCGCGGCGCCTGGCCATGCGCGATACGCCGATGGCCAGGGTGATGGTCACCGCGGCAGGCAGGCCTTCCGGGATCGCGCCTACCGACAGGGCCACCGCCGCCATGAACATGTCGAACGCGCTTTCGCCGCGCGCCAGTCCGATCACGAAAGTAAATGCCGCCAGTGCCAGGATGGCGTAAAGGAGGATTTTGCTGAACCATTCGATCTTGCGCGTGAGTGGCGTGGAAAAAACATCCGCTTCTTCCATCAGGCGTGAAATGCGCCCGGTTTCGGTGGCATTGCCGGTCGCCACCACCATGCCCGCCCCATGGCCGCTGGTGACGAGCGAGCCGGCATAAGCCATGTTGGCGCGGTCGGCCAGGAGCGTATCCAGCACCAGCGGCGTGGCATGCTTGCTGACCGGGAGCGATTCGCCGGTGAGGGAGGATTCGTTGATGCCCAGTTCGCGGCAGTGCAGCAGGCGCAGGTCGGCGGGTATCTTGTCCCCTTCCGCCAGCAGCACCACATCGCCCGGCACCAGTTGTTCCGAAGCCATGCTGGTTTTTTTGCCGCCGCGCAGGACGCGCGCGTGAGTGGTCACGATTTTTGCCAGCGCGGCAATGGCGCTCTCGGCCTTGCTTTCCTGAATGAAGCCAATGAAGGCATTGACCAGCACCACGCCCAGGATCACGCTCGCATCCACCCATTCCTGCAGCGCCGCGGTGATGGCGGACGAAGCCAGCAGAAGGTAGATCAGCGGCTGGTGAAATTGCAGCAGCAGGCGCAACAGCGGCCCACGGCCTTTTTTTTGCGTCAGGCGATTGAGGCCGAAACGCGCCTGGCGGCGGTTTGCTTCTTCCGGCTCAAGACCGCGCTCCGGCTCGCTTTCCAGCGAGGCGGCAACTTCAGTGGCCGGAAGATGGTGCCAGGGTTGGTTCGGGACAGGTTCCATCGATTTTCAGGGTTTATATGAAATGGTTCCGGGTTTGCGGCGCCTATAACTCCTTTGTACGCGAATCGGCGCAAGTGTTCATGAAATCCGCTGAAACAGGTGCCCGGTCCTGTTTTGCCAATCATAAGCTGCCGTGCTGTAAAATACTTGCCCTGTGGTGCCGCGAAGCTACAATGTCGCCTTCGCAGATAATCTTCAACTGGGGGCGGCTTGTTGTTTTTTGCCCTGTTTTGCCGCGCTTCGCGGTATGGAAAAAGTGATAAAAGTGTCGAAATTACCCACTGATGCCCAGTTACGCGCCCGAGTAAAGCTCTTCGGAAATCTTCTCGGCAATGTTATAAAAACCCAGGAAGATGGACACGTGCTGGCTGCGGTGGAAGCCTTGCGCAAGGGTTTTATTCGTTTGCGCAAGCGTGATGAGCCAAACCTTCGCTTGCAGCTCGAGAAACTCGTCGGGGCTCTGGATGTTGACACGCTGACGCACGTGGTACGGGCATTCAGCACTTATTTCAGCCTCGTCAACCTGGCCGAGGAATCCTGGCAGCATCACATCCGCCGTGCCCAGGTGCGCGGTGGAGGGCCGCTGTGGAAAGGCTCGTTTGACGCCACGCTGCGCGAGTTCCACGCGCAGGGCATTACGGCCACGCAGTTGCAGACCCTGCTCGACAAGGCGGCCTATATCCCGGTACTGACCGCGCACCCAACAGAAGCCAAGCGCCGCACCATCATGGAGCATTTGCGCCACATTTTCCTGACCGGCGAGCAGCTGGACGATCCGCGCACCGGCAAGGGACAGCGCCAGGAGCTGATTCGACTGCTGGAACAGCAGATCCAGACCCTGTGGAAAACCGATGAAGTGCGCACCAGCAAACCTCAGGTTCGCGACGAAATCAAGAATGGGCTTTTTTACTTCCGGGAAAGCCTGTTCAAGGCCGTGCCTGAAACCTACCGCTATCTGGAAAAAGCCATCGAGCGTGTATATGGGCCGGAAATGGCCGAGGGTGAGCAGATCCGGATACCGAACATCCTGCGTTTCGGTTCCTGGATCGGCGGCGACCGTGATGGTAATCCGTTTGTCACGCCTGAAACGACCATCCTCGCCTTGCGCTTGCACAAGCGTGAGATTTTGCGTCTTTACCTGAACGAGGTGAGTGATCTCAGCCATGTCCTGACTCACTCGAAACGCCTGTGCCTCATTAGCGAATCGATGAGCGAGAGCCTGCTTCAGGACGAGCAGCGTTTTCCCGCGGTATTCGGCGATTTTCGCCAGCGTTTCGGGCAGGAACCCTACCGCCGCAAGCTTTACGTCATGCTGCACCGCCTGCGTCATAGCCTGAATTTCATCGAAGCCGAGCTGGAAGGCAGCAGCGGCAGCCCGTTTGCCGACGCTTACCAGTCGGAACAGGAGTTTCTGTCCGACCTTTACCTGATTCGCGATTCGCTGATTGGTCATGGCGACACGGGCACGGCTCACGGTGAACTGCAGGACCTGATTCGTCAGGCGGAAACTTTCGGTTTTTACCTGGTTCATCTCGATATCCGCCAGGAGTCCACGCGTCATAGCGAAGCGGTTGCCGAACTGTTCGCGCAGTTCCCGGGGTTGCCGGATTACAGCGCACTGAGCGAAGAGGGGCGTCTCGAAGCGCTCGGGGCGGCGATTTCAGGCGCGCAGGAATACAGGGTGGACAAGAGCAGGCTCAGCGACGCCACCCGCGAGACTTTCGAAGTGCTCGAGGTAATGGCCCGCATGCGCCATGAAATCAGCCCCAGGGCATTTGGCGCCTATGTGATCTCGATGACCCATGCCGCCAGCCATGTCATGGAAGTCATGTTTCTTGCCAGCCTTGCCGGTCTGGCCGGACGCAATGGCAAGGAGTGGTTCTGCAATATCAGTATTTCGCCGCTGTTCGAAACCATTATCGACCTGGAGCATATCGAGCCCGTGATGACGTCGCTGCTCGACAACCCGGTGTATGCCGCGCTGGTCAAATGCTCCGGCAACATGCAGGAAGTCATGCTGGGCTATTCCGATTCGGCCAAGGATGGCGGCATCCTGGCTTCAGTCTGGTCCCTGTACGACGCGCAGACCCGGATTACCGCGCTGGCACAGTCGCGCGGTATTGAATGCCGCCTGTTCCATGGGCGCGGCGGCACGGTGGGGCGCGGCGGCGGCCCGACCCACGAAGCGATTTTGTCGCAGCCGGAAGGCACGGTGCGCGGCCAGATCAAGCTCACCGAACAGGGCGAGGTGCTGTCGTTCAAGTACAGCAACACCGAAACCGCTTCCTATGAGCTCTCCATGGGCATGACCGGCCTGCTTAAAGCCAGCACCAGCCTGGTTCTTGGGCCAGGCCAGGCGAGCCAGGATTTCCTCGATATCATGGACAAGCTGGCGGAAGACGGCGAAGCGGCGTTCCGCGGCCTGACCGACCATACCCCCGGCTTTATCGATTATTTCTACGAAGCCACCCCGCTCACGGAGATCGGCCTGATGAACATCGGTTCGCGGCCTTCCCATCGCAAAAAGGGCGATCGTTCCAAGAGTTCCGTGCGTGCCATTGCCTGGGTCTTTGGCTGGGGCCAGTCGCGCCACACCATGCCGGCCTGGTTCGGCATCGGCACCGCGCTGGAAAACTGGCGCGGCAACGATCCGGAGCGGCTTGCCAAGTTGCAGCGCATGTATGCGGAGTGGCCATTCTTTCGCGCCCTGCTCAGTAATACGCAGATGGCCCTGTTCAAGGCGGACATGAATATCGCCGCGCGCTATGCCGAACTGGCCGAGCGCAAGGAGGAGGCGCTTGCCATCTACCAGACGATCCGCGACGAATACAATCGCACGGTTATTCAGGTGCTGAACATCGCTGGCGCCGAGGTGCTGATCGAGGAGAACCCGGCGCTGGCTTTGTCCCTGGCGCGTCGCAGCCCCTACCTCGATCCGCTCAACCACATCCAGGTCATGCTGCTGAAGCGCACGCGCGACGAATCACTGCCGCAGGGACAGCGCGAGCAGTGGACCAACCCGCTGCTGCGCTCGATCAACGCCATTGCGGGAGGCATGCGCAACACCGGCTGATTTGACCACGGTTTATCCATTAGACCCAAACCCCTCCCCGCCTCCCCTTTTCAGGGGAGGTGCGAGGTTTGCTCTCCCCCTGAAAAGGGGGAGTCGGAGGGGGTTTAGAGCTCATGAATTTGCTGGGTCTAAAATAAGACCTGAACTCAAATACCCGCTCCTGGCGTCAGCGTGTCTTATATAAGACCTGTGGACGCCAGTTTGTCTTTCTGATATAAATCAGGCCTATGAAAAAAGAGTCGGCCACCCCGAATTTTCTCCCGCTTTACGAGCAGATCAAGCGCCTGATCACGCGCGGCCTGTCCGAGGGTGAATGGCATCCGGGCGAGGCGATTCCGAGCGAAATGGAACTGGCGCGGCGCTATCAGGTGAGCCAGGGCACGGTGCGCAAGGCGATCGACGAGCTGGTGGCGGACAACATGCTGGTGCGGCGCCAGGGCAAGGGGACTTTCGTTGCCACCCTGACCGATGAGGGCACCAACTACCGTTTTCTCAATCTGCTGACGCTGGATGGCGAGAAGGAATATCCCAGGAGCAAATTCATCGGATTCCAGCGCGGCAAGGCGGATGCCCAGGTGGCAAAACGCCTCGATATCCGTCCCGGCAGCGCGCTGGTGGTGCTGCGCCGGGTGCTGGATTTCTCCGGCAAGCCCGTGGTCTACGACGATATCCGCCTGCCCGCGGCCCTGCTCAGGGGGATCACGAGCGCCATGATCGAGGACCACGTCAATGCCCACAAAGGAACGCTATATTCGCTGTATGAAACCCGCTACCAGATTCGCATCATCTCCGCCCAGGAGCGCATCCGGGCGGCGGCAGCAGATGAAGTCAGCGCGCCATTGCTGAATGTGGCGATCGGCACGCCCCTGCTGTGTATCGAGCGGGTGGCTTTCAGCTATCACAAGCAGCCGGTGGAATGGCGCAAGAGCTACATCAACACCGAAAATTACTACTATTTTGACGAATTGAACTGAGGTCAGCATGGATAACCTGAAACAACGCGCACTGGATTATCACGAATTTCCCAAGCCGGGCAAGCTTTCGGTGGAGTCTTCCAAGCCTTGCGGTACGGCGGCTGAACTGTCGCTGGCCTACACGCCGGGCGTGGCCGCGCCGGTGAGAGAGATCCATGCCGATGCCGAAAACGCTTACCGCTACACCAACAAGGGCAACCTGGTGGCGGTAATCACCGACGGCACGGCGATTCTCGGCCTGGGCAACCTGGGGCCCCTGGCTTCCAAGCCGGTGATGGAAGGCAAGGCGGTGCTGTTCAAGCGCTTTGCCAACGTCGACGTGTTCGACATCGAGGTCAATGCGCCCAGCGTCGAATCCTTCATCGAAACCGTGGTCAATATCGCCCCGACCTTCGGCGGCATCAACCTCGAAGACATCGCCGCGCCGCACTGTTTCGAAATCGAACGCATCCTCAAGGAACGGCTCGACATCCCGGTGTTCCACGACGACCAGCACGGCACCGCGATCATCATCTGCGCCGGTCTGCTCAATGCACTGGAATTGCAGGGAAAGAACCTGGCCGAGGCGAAACTGGTGTGCCTCGGCGCCGGGGCAGCGGGCCTGGCGGGTATGCGCCTCCTCATCGCCATGGGCGCGAACAAGGAAAACATGACCCTGGTGGATTCCAAGGGCGTGATCCACGGCGGCCGCACCGACCTCAACGCGCACAAGCAGGAATTCGCCAGGGACACGCCGCTGCGCACCCTGGACGAGGCCATGCAGTCTGCCGACGTGTTCATCGGCGTGTCCGGCCCCAACCTGGTGACGGGCGAGATGCTCAAGCGCATGGCGGCCAAACCCATCGTCTTCGCCATGGCCAATCCCGACCCCGAAATCCTGCCGAAAGACGCCCACGCCGCGCGCGATGACCTGATCATGGCCACCGGGCGCTCGGACTTCCCCAACCAGGTCAACAACGTGCTGGGCTTCCCCTACATCTTCCGCGGCGCGCTGGACGCAAGAGCCAAAAAGATCACCCAGGCGATGATGATCGCCGCCGTCAAGGCGCTGGCGGAACTGGCCAAGGAATCGGTGCCGCAGGAAGTGCTGACAGCCTATAACGCCACGTCCATGTCCTTCGGCAAGGACTACATCCTGCCCAAGCCCTTCGACCCGCGTTTGATCGAGCGCATCCCGCCTGCTGTCGCTACAGCCGCCAGGGCAGGGGAGTAGAGCATGCCCCGCTCACGCCCGGTTTACCTGAATCTGCTCAAAATCAGGTTGCCGCTGCCGGGGGTGGTGTCGATCATGCACCGCGCGAGTGGAGCGCTGCTGTTCTTGCTGTTGCCGCTGCTGCTTTATGCGCTGCAGTTGAGCCTGGCATCGGAACAGGGTTATGCGGAGGTGCAGGCGTGGTTCCGGCAGCCCTTGGCCAAACTATTCCTGATCGGCGTGATCTGGGGCTACCTGCACCATTTCTGCATGGGCCTGCGCTACCTCGCCCTGGATTTCGATATCGGCGTGGACCTGCCGCAGGCGCGCTTCAGCGCCAGGCTGGTACTCGCGGTGAGTATGGCCGCGACAGTCCTGATCGGAGTCTGGCTATGGTAAAGCGCATCGTCAGCGGTGCCCATTACGGCCTCAAGGACTGGCTGATCCAGCGCGTCAGCGCCGTGGTGATGGCGCTTTACACGGTGTTCCTGACCGGTTTTTTTCTTACTCAACCGCTGACGTTTGCCTCCTGGCAAGGCCTGTTTCACAGCCTGCCGCTGCGCCTGTTCAGCCTGCTGTTCCTGTTCAGCGTGTTTATCCACGCCTGGGTGGGGATGCGCGATATTTTCATGGACTATGTCCATCCCACCGTGATCCGCCTTGCCCTGCATGTCGCGGTGATCCTCGCGCTGCTGGCTTACGCGGCCTGGGCGGTGCAGATTTTATGGAGCGTGCAATGAGACCGGATTGCCCATTAACCCAATCACAAGATTCCTTATCCGTAGGAGCGGCGCCCTCGCCGCGATGGCTTCCGGCCGATGGTTTATCGGCCCGGGGCGGGCCTCCTACGGGTGAATCGGTTCAAATGGACAATTTGGGATGAGTATCGCCAAGCGCACTTTCGATGCAGTGATCATCGGCGGCGGCGGGGCTGGACTCAGGGCCGCGTTGCAACTTGCCCACGCCGACCTCAAGGTGGCGGTGGTGTCCAAGGTGTTTCCCACCCGCTCCCATACCGTCTCCGCCCAGGGCGGCATCGCCGCCAGCCTCGGCAACGTGAGCGAGGACAACTGGCACTGGCATATGTACGACACGGTCAAGGGTTCGGATTACCTTGGCGATCAGGACGCCATCGAGTTCATGTGCCGCCAGGCCAATGAGGCGGTGATCGAGCTGGAACACTATGGCATGCCCTTCGACCGGCTGGAGAACGGCAAGATCTACCAGCGTCCCTTCGGCGGCATGACCCAGGATTACGGCGGCGCGCCCGCAGTGCGTACCTGCGCGGTGGCCGACCGCACCGGCCACGCCATGCTGCATACCCTCTACCAGCGCAACATCGCGGCCCGCACCCATTTCTTCGAGGAATACTTCGCGCTGGACCTGGTGATGGACAGCCACGGTTACGCGCTCGGCGTGGTGGCGCTGGGGATCGAATCCGGTGAACCGATCTTCATCGAGGCGCGCGCCACCATCCTTGCCACCGGCGGGGCGGGGCGCATTTTCTCCGCCACCACCAACGCCCTGATCAACACCGGCGACGGCCTGGGGATGGCGCTCAGGGCCGGCATCCCGCTGGAGGACATGGAGTTCTGGCAATTCCACCCGACCGGGGTGCACGGGGCCGGGGTATTGATCACCGAGGGCGTGCGCGGCGAGGGCGGCTACCTGGTGAACAAGAACGGCGAGCGCTTCATGGAACGCTACGCGCCCAACGCCAAGGACCTGGCCAGCCGCGACGTGGTGTCGCGCGCCATGGCGGTGGAAATTTTCGAGGGGCGCGGTTGCGGCAAGGACGGCGACCACGTGCTGCTCAAGCTCGACCATCTCGGCCCGGAAGTGATCCAGCAGCGCCTGCCCGGCATCCGCGAACTGGCGCTGAAGTTCGCCCACGTCGATCCCGCCACCGATCCCATCCCGGTGGTGCCCACGGTGCATTACATGATGGGCGGCATTCCCACCAACCTGCGGGGCCAGGTAGTGATGCCGACCGGTACCGGCCCGGAGGAAGCCGTGCCCGGCCTCTACGCCATCGGCGAGTGCGCCTGCGTCTCGGTGCATGGCGCCAACCGCCTGGGTTCCAACTCGCTGCTCGACCTGATCGTGTTCGGCCGCGCCGCCGGCAACGACGTGATCGAGTATTGCCGCGAAAACCCCTTTGCGCGCGCCGTGCCTGAAGACGCTCTGGGTTCCGTCATGGCACGTCTGGCACGCTGGGAGAAAAAGGGCGACGGTCTCACCGTGCCGGAATTGCGCGAGGAAATGCGCAAGACCATGCAGCTCCATTGCGGGGTGTTCCGCACAGAGGAAGTGCTGCAGGACGGGGTGAAAAAGATGCTGGAAATTGCCGCCAAACTGCCCGACGTGGTGTTGCGCGACCACAGCAAGGTATTCAACACCGGGCGCATCGAGGCGCTGGAACTGGAAAATCTTATGGCCGTGGCGCTGGCCACCATGACCTCCGCCGCCGCGCGCCAGGAAAGCCGCGGCGCCCACGCGCGCGACGACTACCCGGCACGCGACGACAAGGCGTGGATGAAGCACACCCTGTATTTCGCCGACGGCCACCGCCTCGACTACAAGCCGGTGCGTCTCAAGCCGCTGACGGTGGAGGCTTTCCACCCCAAGGCCAGGGTTTACTGAGGTGAGGGGTGAGGCGGAAAATCCGGTTCGGTGCGTGCCTTTGATTTTCGTCTCACCCCTCACCTTCTCACCCCTCACGGGAGAATAAAATGCGTTTCTCGATCTACCGCTACAACCCCGAAACCGACGCCAAGCCCACCATGCAGGACTACGAGCTGGACATCGAGGCGGAGGGGAAGATGCTGCTCGACGCCATCCTGCTGCTCAAGGAACAGGACGAATCCCTGAGCGTGCGCCGCTCCTGCCGCGAGGGGGTGTGCGGCTCGGACGGCATGAACATCAACGGCAGGAACGGCCTGGCCTGCGTCACGCCGCTCAAGGGTCTGAAGCAGCCGATCGAGTTGCGGCCGCTGCCGGGGCTGCCGGTGATTCGCGATCTGATCGTCGACATGAGCCAGTTTCTCAAGCATTACCGCTCGGTCAAGCCCTACCTCATCAACATCGATCCCGAGCCCGAGATCGAACGCCTGCAAAGCCCGCAGGACCGGGCGCAGCTGGATGGGCTGTACGAGTGCATCCTGTGCGCCTGCTGCTCCACCTCCTGCCCCTCGTTCTGGTGGAACCCGGACAAGTTCGTCGGCCCGGCGGGGCTGCTGCAGGCCTACCGCTTCATCGCCGACAGCCGCGACCAGGCCACCAACGAGCGCCTGGACGACCTGGAAGACCCCTACCGCCTGTTCCGCTGCCACAGCATCATGAACTGCGTCGAAGTGTGCCCAAAGGGACTCAATCCCACGCGCGCGATCGGCAAGATCAAGGAACTGCTGGTGAAGCGCACGGTTTGAGAAAGATACTGAATTTTTTGCGAGAGAGACCATGAACAATTTACCCAAGTGCCCCAAATGCAATTCCGAATACACCTACGAAGACGGCAGCATGTATATCTGCCCGGAGTGCGCGCATGAGTGGAGCGCGGACGCGCCCACGGAAAGCGCGGAGGAAAAGCGCGTGGTGAAGGATGCCTTCGGTACGGTGCTGAACGACGGTGATAGCGTGACGGTGATCAAGGACCTGAAAATCAAGGGCTCCTCGTCAGTGGTGAAGGGCGGCACCAAGGTGAAGAACATCCGCCTGGTCGAGGGTGACCACGACATCGACTGCAAGATCGACGGCGTCGGCGCGATGTCGCTGAAATCCGAATTCGTGAAGAAAGCCTGAGGCGATGAGCGGCTGGGGCTGCCCGCACGAGGTGGCAGGCAAATGCCAGCGGGTGAATAACTTGCCCTGCGATGCGGGCATGAAGGGCTGCGTGCTGTTCGGGCGCTTCACCTGGGCGGACGAGAGCAAGAACCGCCCAGAGGGAGGGTGGGGTGGCAAGGAACCGAAGCAGCCGGAAGAGGACGGTTTAGGTGAGGGGTGAGGGGTGAGGCGTGAGGCGTGAGGAGGAAAAGCCGGTAGCGGAGGGGGTTTTGTCGCCTCACGCTTCACCCCTCACCCCTCACCCCCCAGGCCGCCTGCGCTGGCGTTGCCGGCGCGGCATGCTGGAACTTGATCTGGTGCTGGAGCGCTTTCTGGGCGAGAATTACGCTCAATTGACGGCGCGGCAGCAGCAGGAGTTCGAAGCCCTGCTGGAACTGGAAGACCACGAGCTGTGGCAGCGGGTGCGGGGCGAGGCGGCCACGGCATCCGTGGTGGAGCGGATGCTGCGCCTGGTGAAATCATCGCATGGCGATTCTCCGTCCCCCTCTCCTCTCGGGAGAGGGCAGGGGTGAGGGAATACTTTAAATTTGGAGAATTACATGGCAGAGCAGCGCAAGGCTTATCTCGATCTGGGCGATGGTAGTAAGCCGATTGAATTGCCGGTCTATTCCGGCACCGTGGGTCCGGACGTGCTGGATATCCGCGCCCTGGCCAAGCATGGCGTGTTTACCTATGACCCCGGCTTCATGTCGACGGCAAGCTGCAATTCCGGCATCACCTACATCGATGGCGATGCGGGCTTGCTGCTGTACCGCGGCTACCCGATCGAGCAGCTGGCCGAGCATGCCGATTTCATCGAGGTCTGCCACCTGCTGTACTACGGTGAGCTGCCGGATGCCGAACAGAAGGCCTCGTTCGACAACATCATCCGCACCCACAGCATGGTGCATGACCAGATCAACAATTTTTTCCGCGGCTTCCGCCGCGACGCTCATCCCATGGCGGTGATGGTGGGCGTGGTGGGCGCGCTGTCGGCGTTTTACCAGGATTCAGCCAATGTGACCGACCCGAAACACCGCGAGATTTCCGCCCATCGCCTGATCGCCAAGGTGCCGACCATCGCGGCCATGAGCTACAAGTACAACATGGGCCAGCCGTTCGCCTACCCCCGAAACCACCTGTCCTACGCGGCGAATTTCCTGCACATGATGTTCTCCACGCCGTGCGAGGAATATGTGCCCAACCCGGTGCTGGTGAAGGCGCTGGACCGCATCCTGATCCTGCACGCCGACCACGAGCAGAACGCTTCCACCTCCACCGTGCGCCTGGCGGGCTCAAGCGGGGCCAACCCCTTCGCTTGCGTGGCGGCGGGCATCGCCTCGCTGTGGGGGCCGGCGCATGGCGGGGCCAACGAGGCCGTGCTCAAGATGCTGGAAGAAATCGGGGACGTGTCCAACATCCCCCAGTTCATCGCGCGCGCCAAGGACAAGAGCAATCCCTTCCGACTCATGGGCTTCGGCCATCGCGTCTACAAGAATTTCGACCCGCGCGCCCGGCTCATGCGCCAGACCTGCCACGAAGTGCTCAACGAACTGGGCATCTACGACGACCGCCTGTTCAAGATCGCGCTGGAACTGGAACGCATCGCGCTGGAAGACGAATATTTCATTGCGAAGAAGCTCTACCCCAACGTGGACTTCTATTCCGGCATCATCCTGCGCGCCATGAACGTCCCGACCAACATGTTCACCGCGATTTTCGCCATCGCGCGCACCATCGGCTGGATTTCGCAGTGGGACGAGATGATCACCGACCCCGAACAGAAAATCGGCCGCCCGCGCCAGCTTTATCGCGGCGAAGCACGGCGCGATCTGGTGCCGATCGGCAAAAGGTGAGGGGGGAGGCGTTAGGGGTGAGGCGAAAAAACAGGCTCGGTGCGCGTCTTTGCTTTTCCGCCTCACCTCTCACCTTCTCACCCCTCACGATAATGAGGAGATGTAGCACATGACCGCCATGCAGAGCTTCCTCGACAACTCCTGCCTCTACGGAGGCAATGCCGAATTTATCGAGGGCCTGTACGAATCCTGGCTGGACAACCCGGAAAGCGTTGGTGCGGAATGGCGCCACTATTTTGATTGTCTGCAACTGAGCGAAGGCGCTGGCGAACGGGATATCGCCCATGCCCCGGTGCGGGAGGCCATGCTGCAGCGCGCATTGCTTCCGGCCGTAGCTAATCCTGCCTTGATTTGCAGCTCTTTTGCCGAGCAGGCGCACAAGCAGGTCAAGGTATTGCAGCTCATCAACGCCTACCGTTTCCTCGGTATGCGCCATGCCAATGTCGATCCTCTCAAACGTTTCGAACGCCCCCATGTGCCTGAGCTGGAACTGGCTCACTACGGCCTCTGCGAAACCGATCTGGCGACCGGGTTCGACGCCGGTTCCCTGGTCGGGATGGGGCGGGCCACGCTGGCACAGATCCTGACCATGCTGCAGGAAACCTATTGCGGCACGTTTGCTGCCGAATACATGTATATCAACGATCCTGCCCAGAAACGCTGGTTGCAGGCCCAGATCGAGGGACGCCGCTCGCGCCCGAGTTTTTCCCCGGCGCAGAAGAAACATATCCTGGGCCGCATCACGGCAGCGGAGACGCTGGAAAAATATCTCCATACCCGCTTTGTCGGGCAGAAGCGTTTTTCTCTTGAGGGGGGGGAAAGCCTGATTCCCCTGCTCGACCATCTGGTCGAACTGTCGGGTGCCAGCGGAGTGCAGGAAGTGGTGCTCGGCATGGCGCATCGAGGCCGTCTCAACGTGCTGGTCAATATCATCGGGAAAATGCCGCGCGACCTGTTTAATGAGTTCGAGGGCATTCACAGCCATGATGATCACATCACCACCGGTGACGTGAAGTACCACCAGGGCTTTTCATCCGATGTCTCGACCTCGGGCGGGCCGGTGCATGTCACCCTGGCCTTCAATCCCTCGCATCTGGAAATCATCAATCCGGTGGTGGAAGGCTCGGTGCGCGCGCGCCAGCACCGCCGCAACGACCGTCTCGGCGAACAGGTCATTCCCATCCTGATCCATGGCGATTCCGCCCTCGCGGGCCAGGGTGTGGTGATGGAAACCCTCAACATGTCGCAGACGCGCGGTTTCAGCACCGGCGGTACGGTGCATGTCGTGGTCAACAACCAGATTGGCTTCACCACCTCGGACTCGCGTGATACCCGTTCCAGCCTGCATTGCACCGACGTGGTCAAGATGGTCGAAGCGCCGGTGTTCCACGTCAATGGCGACGACCCCGAAGCGGTGCTGCTGGCCGCGCAGATTGCCGTCGATTTCCGCATGACTTTCAAGAAGGATGTGGTGATCGACATGGTGTGCCTGCGCCGTTTGGGGCACAACGAGCAGGATGAGCCAGCGGTGACCCAGCCGCTGATGTACAAGAAGGTCGCCAGACACCCGGGCACGCGCCAGCTCTATGCCACGCGCCTGGCAGCGGAAGGGGTGGTGACGGAGGAAGAGGCCGCGAAGATGATCACGGATCATCGCGCCACCATCGATGCGGGCAATCAGCTCCGCTGCAAGCCGGTGCTGAGCAATTTCAAGCGCGCTTTCGCCACCGACTGGAAAGTATTTGCCAGCGCCAACTGGAACCACCCCGCCGACACCTCGGTCCCGCTGGAGAACCTGCAGCGTCTGGCTGAAAAGCTGACCACGGTGCCGGAGTATTTCGCGCTCCATCCCCGGGTGGAGAAGATTCTTGCCGACCGCCGCCTGATGGGCGAGGGCAAGCTGCCGGTCGATTGGGGCATGGCGGAAAATCTGGCCTACGGCAGTCTGCTGGAGAATGGCTACGGCATCCGGATTTCCGGGCAGGATAGCGGGCGGGGCACCTTTTTCCACCGCCATGCCGTGCTGCACGATCAGAACCGCGAGCAATGGAACACCGGCGAATATCTTCCCTTGCAACACATTGCGGAGAATCAGCCGCATTTCCTGGTGATCGATTCGGTGCTCTCGGAGGAAGCCGTGCTTGGCTTCGAATATGGCTATTCCACCGCGGAACCCAACGAATTGGTGATCTGGGAGGCTCAGTTTGGGGATTTCGCCAATGGCGCCCAGGTCGTGATCGACCAGTTCATCTGCGCAGGCGAGACCAAATGGGGGCGCATGTGCGGGCTGGTGATGATGCTGCCGCACGGCTACGAGGGGCAGGGGCCCGAGCACTCCTCCGCACGTCTCGAGCGCTATCTGCAACTGTGCGCGGAATACAATATTCAGGTGTGCGTGCCTTCCACGCCGGCGCAGATGTTCCACCTGCTGCGCCGCCAGATGCTGCGCCCCTACCGCAAGCCGCTCATTATCATGAGTCCGAAGAGCATGCTGCGCAACAAGGACTCGTTCTCCACGCTGGATGATTTGGCGCATGCTTCATTTCAGCCGCTGGTGCCGGAGCAGGACGATATTCCGCCAGCCGGCGTGAAGCGCGTCCTGGCCTGTTGCGGCAAGGTTTACTACGACCTGCTGGCTGCGCGGCGCGAGCGAGGCATCCGCGATATCGCCATCATCCGGATCGCCCAGCTTTATCCCTTTCCCCATGAGGAATTCGCCCGGGAAATGCAACGCTATGACACGGCTCTGGAAATCATGTGGGTGCAGGAGGAGGCAAAAAATCAGGGAGCGTGGTATTCCATCGAACACTATTTGCGCAAGCACATGAAACCTGGCCAGGTGCTGACTTATTCGAGCCGCCGGTCTTCCGCTTCACCCGCCGTCGGGCATTATGAAGAACATGTGGTACAGCAGAAGGCGCTGGTGGATGCCGCGCTGGACCTGTCCTGGAAAAATGGAGATTGAACATGATGATCGAACTCAAAGTGCCCGCGCTATCTGAATCCGTCTCCGAGGGAACGCTTCTGAACTGGCTCAAAAAAGAAGGCGAAGCAGTGGCCCAGGGCGAAAACCTGATCGACCTCGAAACCGACAAGGTGGTGCTGGAGTTGCCCGCGCCGCAGGCTGGGGTGTTGAGCAGGATATTGAAGCAGAATGGCGAGGTGGTGCGCCCCGGCGAAGTTCTGGCGCTGATCGATAGCGAAGCCAGGGTGGCCGCTCCGGTCAAAGCTACCGTGGTCGAGCCTGCCTTGAGCCCTTCGCTGCGCAAGCTCGCGGCGGAGCATGATCTGGACCCCGCGCAGCTCTCTGGCAGTGGTCGCGGCGGGCGGGTAACCCGGGAGGATGTGCTGGCGCAACTCGAAAAACCAGCTCAGCCGTCATCCGCCAGTACGTCGGCGCAAATCGCAGCGCCGGCAATGAGCGGAGAACGCCCGGCGCAGCGCGTGCCCATGACCCGCCTGCGCGCACGGGTGGCGGAAAGGCTGGTAGAGGCGCAGCAAACGGCCGCCATTCTCACCACCTTCAACGAAGTCAACATGCAACCGGTGATGGAACTACGCGGCCGTTACAAGGAGAAATTCGAGAAGAAGCATGGCATCAAACTGGGTTTCATGTCCTTTTTCGTCAAGGCCGCAGTGGCGGCGCTGAAGAAATTCCCGGTGGTGAATGCCTCCATCGACGGTAGCGATATCGTTTACCACGGCTATTTCGATATCGGCATTGCGGTGGGTTCGCCGCGCGGCCTGGTGGTGCCGGTGGTGCGCGATGCGGACCAGCTGTCTTTTGCCGGGATCGAGAAGCAGATTGTCGAATTTGGCAGTCGCGCTCACGATGGAAAGCTGACTATCGAAGAGCTTAGCGGTGGCACTTTTTCGATTTCCAACGGGGGCGTGTTCGGCTCAATGATGTCCACGCCCATCCTCAATCCACCGCAGAGTGCCATCCTCGGCATGCACAAGACCTACGACCGGCCGGTTGCGGAAAATGGCCAGGTGGTGATCCGCCCCATGATGTATCTGGCGCTATCCTACGATCACCGTATTGTCGATGGGCGCGAGGCTGTGCTGTTCCTGGTGGCGATCAAGGAAGCACTGGAAGACCCGGCGCGGCTGCTGCTGGAAATTTGAAAGCACATTTGAACGTTTCCGCTGGCGAGTTTGCCACCTGTCTTGGGTTACGGGTGAATGCCCGCAGTCTGACCCTGGACCCTGCGCAGCTTGCCGCTGTTGGCAAACTACAGCGGCTTCGTGATGAGTTGTTGCATCCGCGTCTGCTCCAGCAGGCTGGCCTGTTGCGCCATTTGGTCCGGCCACGATGCCTCGTGCGTGGCGTCTATCTGTGGGGCGCGGTTGGGCGCGGCAAGAGTTTTGTGATGGACGCCTTCTTTGCCTGCGTGCCGCTGGCGCACAAGCGGCGCGTTCATTTTCACCACTTCATGCAGGATGTGCATGCGCGTCTTGCTGCCATGAAAGGGCAGGCGGACCCTTTGTCCAGGGTGGCGCGGGAAATGTCACACCATGTCCGCCTGCTTTGCCTGGATGAGTTCCATATCACCGATATCGCCGATGCCATGCTGATGCGCGGCTTGCTGCAAGGATTGTTCGATCAGGGTGTGGTCGTGGTGGTGACTTCAAATGCGGAACCGGACAAGTTGTACCGCAACGGCCTGCAAAGAGGCCAGTTTCTGCCGGCCATCGCCCTGATCATGAAGCACATGGAGGTGGTGCACCTCAATGGCGGGGAAGATTACCGCCTTCGTGGCCTGGAACAGGCCGGCGTCTACCATGCTCCGCTGGATGAAAAGACAGATCGGGCAATGGAGAATATTTTCCGTAAGCTGACGGGTGGCGAGTACGCTGAAAACGTCAGCTTGCAGGTTTCGGGCCGGGCCATCCGGGTCAGGCGTCAGGCCGAGGGTGTGGCGTGGTTCGATTTCGGAGAATTATGTGCCGGCCCGCGCAGCAAGGCCGATTACATCGAACTGGCCAAACATTTCCATACCGTGTTGCTGTCCGGGGTGCCGCAGTTCGACCCGCATTCGCTCGCGCAGGTGCGGCGCTTCCTGTGGCTGGTGGATGAATTTTACGATTGCCGGGTGAAGCTGATTCTGTCCAGCGCCGTCCCGCTGGCACAGCTTGGCCAGGAAGGGCTGCTCGACGGTGAGTTTGAGCGTGTCCTGAGCCGCCTGGCCGAGATGCAGTCTCATGCCTATCTGGCACAGCCTTGTCATTCGGCCTGAGCGTGGATTGCCATCTGGCCGGTATTCATGATTTGCGCGATGGCTTCCGGTTTCTGGAACGGCAGGGCGTGGTCGGCACCGGAAATCAGGTGGCAGGTCCAGCCGGCTCGCTCGTTGGCGATTTGCCGGCAGAAGTTGAAGATTTCCCCACTTGAGCGTTCCCCGACGAAACTGCTGACTTCTTGCTGGGCGGCGATCAATTGTGTCCGATCGAGTGTTTTCGCCGCGTTGACCACCGCTTCGAGAATGGCCGCCAGCCCCTTTGGGCGGTGGGCCAGGCGGGTGCGCACAATTTCTTCATTGCGCGAGTTCCGGCTGCGGCCGGGAGAAATGGCATCGAGGAAAATTTGCAGGCCAGGCTCCAGTTCCTCGTCAATGCGCAACTTCCGGGCTGCTTGCAGCAGAACTTCGCGTCGGGAGAGTAAGGCCTGTTCATCCGCGCCGCTCAGCAGGCCGGGTTCGAGCAGATAGGTTTTTCCCACGGCAGCGGGGCGGGCCGCCTTGAGTTGCATGGCTATCAGGCCGCCATAGGAGTAGCCGCCAAGGTCGAAGCTGTTCCAGCCCAGTGAATCGAGCAATGCAGTCATGTCGGCTACCACGTCGCTGGTGCTGAATGAATGTTCCTGATGATCCGGGAAATGGGTCTTGCCCGTGCCGCGCAGGTCCGGCACGAGGATTTCCGACCAGTGCAACAGGTGCTTGAGGATGGGTTCCCAGGTGATCTGGCCGTCCACGCCGCCGCCATGCAAGAGCAGCAGGCGGCGTTCGGTTAGTGCGCTACAGCGGTAGAGCCGATAGTAAACCGCTTGCCGGGGGAGATTGAAGTACCCTTCGCAGTCGGGTGTGAGAAGGGTGGTCATGGCCAATGGGTGAGGGGTGAGGGCTGAGGGGCTGAGGGGCTGAGGGGGGAACTGGAAACGGCGAGATAATTACTCATCACTCATCACTCATTACCCATTCCGCAACTAACCGATGCCGAGTTGCTCCACCCAGGCGAGTGCGTCCAGATGGGCCTTGTTGATCTTTTCCGGCTCCATTGCCATGGAAGCGGCGATCGCTTCAATCTTGCCCGGATCGGCGTCTTCACAAGCAATGGTGAGCGCGAGAAATGGCCCGTACATGCCCTGTTTTGTCAGCAGGGCGTCACAAATGGCTTCGGGCAGGTAAAGCTTTTCCATGATTTCATTCATGGGCATTTCGAGCATGGCATCGAGGAGCGAGAAAATCCCCACAATGAACAGGTTGTCGCGCTCGCTTTTTTCCAGGTAATCCTGGCCCAGCAGTTCGGTGAGGCGGCCACGGGTGATGGCGGTTTTCATCAGCGCGGGCGGGGTTGAATCATTGCCGGCGGTGGCCAGCAGCAGAGTCAGCCAGCGGTAAAGCTGCTTGTAACCAAGGATGGCAAGCGCATGGCGGATCGATTGAATCTCGCAGGAGAGGCCGAATCCAACCGAGTTGATATAGCGCAGGAGCTTAAACGAGAGCGCCACGTCTGCCTTGAAGCCAGTCTCGATATCCTTTACATCCTCATTGTTTCGCACCTTGTTCAGCAGGGTGAGAACAGTTGCATGCGCAGGGTTGATGATTTTGGCGGACAGGGTTTCCGGGTGGGCGAAGTAGTAGCCCTGGAAGTAATGGAATCCCAGCTCCTTGCAGAACTTGAATTCGGTGCGGGTTTCCACTTTTTCCGCAATCAACCGGGCATTGCAGTTCTTGAGGCTGCGCACCAGCGTTGCGGTTTTGTCCAGGCCGAGTTCCCGGATATTCACCTTGATATAGTCGGCTAGAGGCAGCAGGTCGGCGTTGCTCGGGCGATGATCGAAATCGTCCAGGGCAAAACGGAAACCCATGTGGCGCAGGCCCTGGATGCGCGCAATCAGTTCCGGTGTGGCTTCCACGGTTTTGAGCAGCTCCAGGACTACCCGTTTGGCGGGGAGCAGTTCGAGAAAATCGCTTTCAAGCATGGGCGTGGCAATATTGATGAAAGCCAGCTTGTCGCCCAGCAGCCAGTTGGCATCCATGTTGCTGAAAGTGTTGAGCAGCACCTTGCTTCCGGCTTCAAGATCGCTCGTTATCTGGGCCTCGGAAGCGTCCGCGCTGTGGCGGAACAACAATTCATAGCCTACGATTTTTTGCTGAAGATCAACGATCGGCTGGCGGCCGATAAATGCCTGATTTTGCATGTATTGACCCGTATCTAGTGGGCTGTCTGGGTGAAAAGAGAAGCACGCGTGGTGTCTGGGTTCATGCGCAGCAGTTCTTCCATGTCCAGCACCAGGACCACGGATCCATCTCCTGAAAGGGTGGCGCCAGCAATGCCCTTGGGCTTGATGTCAAGCAGGGGCTTGATCACCACGTCATCCCGGCCAATAAAACTGTCGATTGCGAGCACGAAGGTGGTGTCGGTGCTTTGCATCAGCACGCCAAAAGCAGGCGCGCCATTTTCCGGCCAGCCTATCATGCTTGCCAGCGAACGTACCGGCATGACTTCATCGCGTACGACCATGGTGGCGCGTCCGGAGACCTGTTTCACGGCTTTCGCGTCAATCGGGGTGATTTCCCTGACCATGGAGAGTGGCACGGCAAAGGGCTGGTCGCAGACTCGTACCAGCAATACCGGCAGAATCGCCAAGGTCAGCGGCAGTGAGATGGTGATGGTTGTGCCTGCGCCAACCGTGGAGGAGATTTCGATACGGCCATTGAGCTTGCCAATATTGGTCTTCACCACGTCCATGCCGACACCGCGGCCAGATACGTCTGAAATCAGATCCTTGGTGGAAAATCCCGGCAGGAAAATGAGTTGCAAACTTTGCCTGTCATCCAGGCTGTTTGCCATATCCAGGTCGATCAGGCCTTTTTCCACTGCCTTGTGACGGATGGTGTCTGGGCGCATGCCCCGCCCGTCATCGGCGATTTCAATGATAATGTGGTCGCCCACCTGTGCCGCGGTCAGGCGCACCACGCTTTTCATCGGTTTGCCGGCAGCGGCGCGTTCCTCCGGGCTGTCCACGCCATGGTCCACCGCATTGCGAACCAGATGCACCAGCGGATCGTTGAGATCTTCGATCATGGTCTTGTCGATCTCGGTGTCTTCGCCGGACAGCAGCAATTCCACATCCTTGCCAAGCTGCCGTGCCAGATCGCGTGCCAGCCGAGGGTATTTCTGGAACAGGCGGCCGATCGGCTGCATCCGGGTTTTCATTACCGCACTTTGCAGATCGCCCACCAGCAGATCCAGCTGGCTGACAGCTTCATCCAGCGCTTTCAGCGTGTTGGCATCCTGTTTGCCGGCGAGTATGTCTGCGCGCAAGCTGGTCAGGCGGTTTTTGGTCAGGCCAATTTCGCCGGTATAGGTCAGTACCTGATCCAGGCGCGTGGTGTCGACGCGGATGGTGGCTTCTTTCACCGTTGCCACGCTGGCCTGGGGCGCTGCTGCCCTTGGGGGGGCGGCAGCGGGAAGAATCTCTGGATGCGGTGCGGGATGTGCTTTAACCAGAGCAGCAACAGATGGCGCATGCTGGGCGGCGGGGGCTTCGCTCCCGAGCAGGGTGTGGTAAACACCCTCCCAGTCCGGGCTTTCACTCGTGCTGGCGGGCACGGCAACAGCCGATGCAGTCTCGGGCTGGGACTGTGCTGCATGCAATGATGCATGGCCGCCGGCGATGACGGCATCCAGCGCGTCGAGCAGATGTTTTTCCGCAGGAGGCGGTACCTGGGCCTGCCCAAGATGGCCAAACATGTCGCGTACCACGCCTGTGGCAGCCATGATGACGTCCATGATGTCGGGCGTCAGGGAGAGCTCGGCGGTGCGTAGCTTGTCGAACAGATTTTCGGTGCGATGGCACAGTTCCACCAGTTCGTTGACATTGAGAAAACCCGCCCCGCCCTTGATCGTGTGGAAGCCGCGAAAAATGTCATTGAGCAGGGATTTGTCTCCCGGACGTTTCTCCAGTTCCACCAGCTTGTTATCCACATCGGACAGAAGCTCGCCTGCTTCCATGAGGAAATCCTGAAGCAGTTCCTCCATTCCAGCGAAATGACTCATGGTTTCTCCCGTAATTCTTTATTGATGCCCTGGTTCGAGCGCAGGCTCAGAACCCCAGGCTCTCGAGCAGGTCGTCTACCTGCTGCTGGTTGGTAACGATATCGGTACGGCCATCGGCATTGATGACCGGCCCGTTCAGCAGGCCTGTATCGACTTCGTTGCGCTTGTTTGCCGGTGTGCTGTCGATCAGCAGCTGTAGCAATTGTGTTTCCACCTGTTGCGCCAGCTCAATGACTTTCTTGATGACCTGACCAGTCAGGTCCTGAAAGTCCTGCGCCATCATGATTTCCATCAACTGGGCATTGGTGGCCTGTGTGTGGGTTGGCACCTGGTGCAGGTAGACGCGGGTGTCTGACACCAGTTGCTTGAATTCATCCACGCTCAGCTGGTTGCTGAACATTTTGTCCCATTTTCCTGACAGTGCGGTTGCACCGGCTTCAAGTTTTTCCTGTAGCGGCTGGGCGACTTCTGTGGCAGATAGCGCGCGTTCCGCCGCCTGCTCCGTCATCGCGGCAATGTAATTGAGGCGGTCGCGCGCGTCAGGAATCAGGCCCTCCGCCACCTTTTCAAGCGACTTGTCATAGCCCAGTTCGCGCAGCGTATCGTGCAGCTTGCGCGTCATGTGACCCAGCGAGGAAAAAACCTTTTCACTGCAGGCATCGCCGCTGCTATCGCTAACGGCCGGCATCTGAATATCAGTGCTTGAAGTTTCCTGTGATTTTGCTTCTGCGACCGGTTCAGTGCTTTGGCTTGCCATTACGATACTGTCAAACAGAGCTTCCAGATCGTCTGAGTCACCAGTGTTCTGTGGCGTGTTGCTCACTCGTCACCTCCCATTTATTGCCTGTATTTTTTCAGGTGTTTTATTTGGTTTTCGCAGTGCCCATGGCGCTGCTTCCGGAAATGCGTCAATCCTGTGAATGGCTCCGGTGAGACTTATTTGGCAGCCATTTTTTCGAACACCTTGTTAAGCTTTTCTTCCAGTGTGGCAGCCGTGAATGGCTTCACAATATAACCGCTGGCACCCGCCTGGGCTGCTTCGATGATGTTTTCCTTCTTGGCTTCGGCGGTTACCATCATTACCGGTAAATGCTTGAGCGTGGCATCCGCACGTATTGCACGGAGTAATTCGATGCCTGTCATGTTGGGCATGTTCCAGTCGCTCACGACAAATTCGAAATTGCTGCCTTTAAGTTTGCTGAGTGCCACCACGCCATCTTCAGCCTCATCGACGTTGGTAAAGCCCAGTTCTTTTAGCAAATTGCGCACAATTCGACGCATTGTCGAGAAGTCATCCACGACCAAAAATTTCAGATTCTTGTCTACCATTAAACCTACTCCAGATTATTGGCTATCAGCTATCAGTAAAATCTCTGCTGACTGCTGACTGCTGACTGCTGACCAGCTATCTCATCAGCAACGGTCGCAGCGTCTCGGCCAGGACCGTCGGGTCAAATTTTGCGACATAGGCATCCACACCCACCGCTTTACCCATGCTGCGGTTGGCATCCGAAGACAGGGAAGAATGCATGACCACCGGAATTCCTTCGAAACGGCGATCACTCTTGATTCTTTTGGTGAGTACATAGCCATCCATTTCCGGCATTTCGGCATCAGTCAGGATCACGCTGATCAGATTGCTGACCGGAATGCCATCATGCTGAGCTCGTGCCGCGAGGTTCTGCAGTTTTTCCCAGGCCTCGTGGCCGTTGCTGGCTTGCTGATAGGGAACGGATAGCTTGTCGAGTGTCATCATGATCTCCTTGCGCGCGATGGCGGAGTCGTCCACGAAGAACAGGTATTGTTCGGCTGACATCTCGACCGGGGCTAAATCGGGAATCGCCTCCATGCCCAGTGCGTTGACCAGGATCTGCTCCACATCGAGAATCGATACCAGCCGCCCATCTTCCAGTTCAGTGATGGCCGTGATCAGATCTTCTGCGCCTGCCAGTCCGGATTGTGGCGGCTTGATTTTTTCCCAGTCGACCCGAACGATGCGGTCTACTTCATGTACCAGAAAACCCTGAGTATGTTTGCTGTATTCGGTGACAATCATGGTCTGGCCAGTTGCTTCCGGCACATTGTCGAGCTGCATGAAATCTACCAGTGAAAGCACCGGGATGATATTGCCGCGCAGCGAGATGACTCCAAGCACACCGTTCGGCATGTGGGGCGTTTTAGTGATGAAGGGGGTTTGCGATACCTCGCGCACCTTGAATACGTTGATGCCGAAACACTCTCCCGTCCCCAGCGTGAACAGGAGAATCTCCATCTTGTTGGAGCCGGCCAGCTTGGTTCGGGCATCTACCGATTCGATCAGCGCGGCATTGGCATGGGTCGTCATGATGTCGGTCCTGGAAAAGTCAGCCCATTAAGCGGCGGGTAAGGATTTCAGATAGCTTGGCGGGCTCGAATTTCGAGACATACTCGTCCACCCCCACGGAGCGGCCCAGTTCCTGATTCGATGCTCCGCTTAGTGAGGAATGCATGATGACCGGGATGCCGGCAAAGCGGGGGTCGCTTTTGATGTTCTTGGTTAGAAAATAGCCATCCATTTCCGGCATTTCCACGTCGGTCAACACCAGCTGGATGTAGTGATTGACCGGCAACTTGGCGGCATCGGCGCGCGCGGCGATCTGTTGCAGCTCTTCCCAGGCCTGTTTGCCGTTGGTGGCGCTGCGATAATGGATGTTCATCGCCTCCAGGGTGCGTTCAATCTGCTTGCGCGCGACCGGGGAGTCATCGGTGAAGAATATGGTGCGTTCCTCTTCCAGTGGTGTCAGGCTGGAGAAGATAATTTCATGTTCATTGTAGTGCGTTGTTTCAGCAAGGATCTTTTCAACGTCCATGAGCATGACCAGGCGGCCATCCTGTAGTTGGGTGACGGCAGTAACCAGGCCACCCATCTGTGCCACCAGCATTTCAGGCGGCACTTTGATTTCAGACCAGTCGAGGCGCAGGATGGTGTCCACGCTCTCCACCAGAAAGCCCTGAGTGCGGGCGTTGTATTCGGTGACGATCATGATGTCCGGCTTGGTGTTGGTCACGATGCCGGCGTACTTGATCAGATCCACCACAGGAACAAGAGAGCCGCGCAGGCTGACCATTCCTTCCACCGTGGGGGGCATGTCGGGGGCGCGTGTGATTTCCGGTACCCGCATCACTTCGCGCACCTTGAATACATTGATGCCGAAGGTTTCCTTGCGTCCGCTATTCTGATCCACGCCCAGTGTGAAGAGCAGGATTTCCAGCTTGTTGGTGCCAGCGAGCTTGGTGCGGGCATCAATCCGTTTTAACAGTTCTGACATCTTGAATTTAGACTCCGGTGTATTGCCGCTTCGGAAGGATAACCAATTTTTAATGCATCTGCATCAAATCTTGAAACGGCTGACGGTATTTCTCAAGTGATGCGCCATATCTTCCAGTTCTTCGGAGGCAGTCAGGGTCTGACTGATAGCCATGCTGTTGTTTTCAGTGATGCTGGAAATTTTGTCGACATTGCGGCTGATATCGGTGCTGGCCTGGACTTCTTCATCTGTGGCGGCGGCAATGGTCTCCACGCCCTCACTGACATTTTTCACTGTCTGGGAAGAATCTGCCAGCACCATGGCCAGGTTTTCCATCGCATCCTGGCTGTTGGTCAGATGTTCCAGTCCCCGGTTGATGGATTCGTCCACGCCACCGGAGTGTTGCGCGATTTCCTGTGTCAGGGTGTCAATTTCCCTAGCTGCGGCAGCGGATTTCTCCGCCAGTTTTCTTACCTCGTCGGCTACCACGGCAAAGCCGCGCCCCTGCTCGCCTGCACGGGCCGCTTCAATGGCTGCGTTGAGCGCGAGAAGGTTGGTCTGGTCGGCGATGTCGCGCACATGCTTGGTCATCTGGCGAATGCTCTGGGTGCTGTTGACGAACTGTCCCACCTTGCCGGCAATTTCCCGCACCGTCTGCTCCACGATGTCGATTTCACCCAGCAAGGATGAAAGGCTCTCGTTGCCATGGTGTGCGTTGTCGAGGCTTTCCCGTGCAATTTGCAGCACGTTCTGGGTGGTTTTTGCCACGGATGCGAGGCTGACTGTCAGTTCTTCCAGTGCGGTCGAAACGGCACTGACTTCATCCTGGGTCGATGCGTTCTGGCTGGCCTGGCTGGACAGGTGGGCCAATTGAGCTGATGCGCCGGACATTTTCTCGGCACTCATTATTACTTCGCCGTTGATGCCACGGAAGCCCAGCACCAGGGCATTGAGTGCTTGTGCCGTTTGGCCGATTTCATCATCCCTGAAAATCCTGGCGCGGAGTGACATGTCCTCGTTTCCCTGGATTGCAATGAGGGTAGACCGCAGGTCATCCAGCGGCATGACAATGGCGCGAACTATGAATAGACCAAGAACGGCTGCCAGTCCCAGGTTGAGAATGCCCAGGACCACGCCACCCAGGCCCAGTGCCGCGCTGGCGCTTGATATCAGGGCAAACAGCACGATCATGCCGATCAGGCGGGTTTTGATGCTCAGGGTCCCGAGCCAGTTTGTGAGGCGTGCGCCGTGAGCCTTGTTTTCGCGCATGCGCGCATAAAGGGCATCCGCTTCGCTGATTTGAGTGCGGCTTGGCCTGGTGCGTACGGAGAGATAGCCGGTAATTTGCCCATGTTCGGTGATAGGGGTGACATTGGCCTCAACCCAGTAATAGTTACCGCTCTTGCAGCGGTTTTTTACAAAGCCGTGCCATAGTTTGCCCGCCTGAATTTGTTTCCACAGATCGGCAAAGGCCTCTGGCGGCATGTCCGGGTGGCGCACAATGTTATGTGATTTGCCGATCAGTTCAGTGGCGTCATATCCGCTGACCTCAATAAAATCAGCATTGGCGTAAGTAATCACACCGCGTGTATCGGTTTTGGAAATCAGCACCGCGCTGTCGCGGTAAATTGTTTCGCTGCTGGTGACCGGCAAGTTCTTTTTCATGATTATTTCCCCCATCAAGTTCTTGCCCGGCTTTTTTATCGATGACTGTTCAATAGCAGTCAGGACCGTGGTCAAGATTGTTTTAGATGCTTACGCCTGATTTATCCTTAACGGTTATGGCGAAACGCCGTCCCGAATCATGAAACGACGTTTCGCCATGACCGTTTCCCTCTCTCCTTGCTCTCTCCCGGTGGGAGAGAGGGACTTTGGCAACGCTTTGCGTTGTTTCACGTTTAAAGTTTGAATCCGGATAGAAAACCCCATTTTTTTGTTCGAGTTTGTTGCGCTATATTGTGAAATTATTACGGCAATGTGATCGGGGGTTCACTGATGGTATTGTAGTGGATTCCCCTATGCCGTCAACAGCACCCAGTCTCTGCGCGCCAGGGGCGCGTTTGGGTGCGGATCCGGCATGTATAATGGGCATACCATTTGAAGGGGGTTGCCCTTGTCCGAAGCCGCCAAACAAGTCAGTCCGCAAGAGCTGGAACAGGCATTCAGTCTTTTTAATGAAGCTTCGGCCCAGCTTACCGGCGCTTATCATGAACTGCAGGGTCAGGTCGAGCGCTTGACCGGTGAGCTGGCCGTGGCAAACGGTGCGTTGCGGCGCCAGTACCTGGAGAAGGAGGCGCTGTCTCAGCGCCTGGCGATGCTGTTGGCAGCCCTGCCTGCGGGGGTGGTCGTGGTGGATGGCGCGGGCCGGGTTAGTGACGCGAATGCTGCTGCGCGGCGCTTGCTGGGAGATGCCCTTGTCGGGCAGGAGTGGGGGGCGGCGCTTGAGCGTAGCCTCTGTCAGACGGCTACGCCCCATGAATGGGAAATGACGGCTGAGGACGGTTCGCTACGGCGGCTCAATCTCTCAATAAACCCGCTGGACTCCCTGGGCGGGCGGATCGTGCTGTTGCATGACATCACGGAAGCCTACCAGATGGCGCAGGATCTGCAGCGCCACCAGCGCCTGTCAGCGATGGGCGAAATGGCTGCTGGCCTGGCCCATCAACTGCGCACTCCGCTCTCCACGGCACTGTTGTATACCGCTAATCTGAGCAAGCCGGGGTTGGCCGAAATGGACCGCGCCCGTTTTGCTGAAAAGGCGGTGGCGCGCTTGCGTCATCTGGAGCACCTGATTCAGGATATGCTGTCTTTTGTAAAAGGCCAGGCAGGCACGCGCGAAATTTTGCCATTGGCTGGATTGCTGACGGAACTGGTGCAAATCATGGAGCCGCAAATGCATGAGCGCGGCGTCGTCCTGAGGGTCGAGGATGATTATCCTGCCTGCGTATTGCGCGCTGATCGCAAGGCGTTGACAGGCGCGCTGCTTAACTTGCTGGAAAATGCTTTGCAGGCAAGTGATGCCGGCAGCAAGGTTGTGCTGCGCGCAAAGCAGATTGAGAACGGCATGTTGCAGTTGAGTGTGAGCGACGCCGGGCGCGGTTTTGATGCGACGGTGAGCGGGCGGCTGTTCGAGCCTTTCTTTACTACCCGCAACGAGGGTACCGGTCTTGGGCTGGCGATCGTGCGCAATGTGGTTGAAGCCCATGGCGGAAAGGTGGAGGCGCGTTCTGCTCCCGGAGAAGGGAGTGAATTTGTGCTGCGCCTGCCGGTAGAAAAAATTTGAATGAAAAAACAGCGATGAAAACACTGCCGATTTTAATTGTTGAGGATGACAGGGATTTGCGCGAGGCTTTATGCGACACTCTCGCGCTTTCCGGGTATGAGGCAATTAGCGCTGAGGATGGCGTCATGGCGCTGGAAGTGTTGCGCCGCCGCACGGTTGGCCTGGTCGTGACGGACGTGCAGATGCAGCCTATGGATGGCCATACCCTGCTGGGTGAAATCAAGCAGGCTTATCCGCATTTGCCGGTGTTGCTGATGACTGCCTACGGGATGATCGACAAGGCTGTTGAGGCAATGCAGGCAGGGGCGTGTCATTATCTGACCAAGCCTTTCGAGCCGGACGCCTTGCTGGCCGAAGTGGTGCGCTACATGCTGCCGGCTCCGGCGGATGGCGCGGTTGAAGTGCTTGCTGAAGATGCGCGTTCGCGCGAGCTGTTTGCCCTGGCGCAGCGGGTGGCTGCAACCGTGGCGACCGTCATGATTACGGGCGAGAGTGGTACCGGCAAGGAAGTTGTGGCGCGTTTTATTCACCGCTCTTCTCCGCGTGCCGGCGGACCTTTTGTGGCGATCAATTGCGCTGCGATCCCTGAAAACCTGCTGGAAGCAACCCTGTTTGGCCACGAGAAGGGCGCTTTTACCGGCGCGCAGCAGTCCCAGTCTGGCAAATTCGAGCAGGCTCAGGGCGGGACATTGCTGCTGGATGAGGTGTCTGAAATGCCGTTGGCGCTGCAGGCAAAATTGCTGCGCGTACTGCAGGAAAAGGAAGTGGAGAGGGTTGGCGGGCGCAAGGCGATTGCACTGGATGTGCGTGTGCTGGCTACTTCCAATCGTGACCTGGCGGCAGAGGTGAAGCGCGGAGGGTTCCGCGAAGATCTGTATTACCGCCTTAACGTGTTTCCGCTGGAAATGCCCGCATTGCGAGACCGGCCCGCTGATATCGTGCCGCTGGCGCAGCAGTTTCTCGCCCGTTTTGCCGCCGGCTTCGGGCGTGCCGGTATTTCCCTGTCAGCGGGAGCGGCAAGGCAATTGACGCAATATGACTGGCCGGGTAACATCAGGGAGCTTGAAAACGTCATACAGCGCGCGCTGATTCTGGCGCCGGGTGCCTTGATCGAGGTCGAACATCTGCCGCAAGTGTCGAGGGGAGCATCGCCGCCAAGGGGTGAGCCGGCCGCGGAAGCGCCGCTGGATATGAAGTCGCTGGAACGGGCGCACATCATGGAAGCGCTGGATGCGGTGCAGGGCTCGCGCAAGCTGGCTGCGCAGCGGCTGGGCATGAGCGAGCGTACCTTGCGTTACAAGTTGCAGCAATATCGGGAAGAAGGTGCTGCCTCCGGGCTGGCTGCCAATAATTAAGGTATGGTTTTTGCTTGTTTGCAAGCATATAAATTGATGCCGGAGATTTTTTAATCATGAATATGCAGGGAATTGACCAGCTTCTCAGCCAGATGCAGGCGACTGCTGCCGTGGCGGCAGGGGGAAGCGCGCAGCAGGCGCCGCAAGAGGGGGCAGATTTTGCCGCCATGCTCAAGACTTCCATGGATCAGGTCAACGGCGCACAGCAGGAATCTTCAAACATGGCGAAAAATTTTGAACTGGGCACGTCAGATGCCAGCTTGCAGGAAGTGATGATCTCGCTACAAAAGGCGAACATATCCTTTCAGACCATGGTGCAAGTGCGAAACAAGCTGGTTTCCGCGTATCAGGAAATTATGAACATGCCGGTATGATGTCTCTGGGTTCTTTGTAGATGTTTTTTTTTTCTTCTTCCCGGTGCGTTTAGCAGGGGTTAACTTACACAGAGTCTATCAATGGCAGTAGCGGCCCAGGACACGGCTTTAGGCAGATTGCGCGGAGGACTCGGCCATTTGAGCAATCAGCAGAAGCTGGGCTTGATGTTCGCGGTGGCCGCGATTATCGCGCTCCTGTCAGGTAGCTGGATGTGGTCCCAGACTCCCGATTACCGGGTGCTCTACAGCAATCTCTCCGACCGCGACGGCGGTACGATCATCTCCTCCCTGCAGCAGATGAACATCCCATACAAGATGGCCGAAGGCGGCGGGGCAATTCTGGTGCCTTCCAATCAGGTTTACGAGGTGCGCCTGCGCCTTGCTTCGCAGGGCTTGCCCAAGGGAAGCGTGGTTGGTTTCGAGCTGATGGATGGCCAGAAACTCGGCATGAGCGAATTCCAGGAGCGGGTCAATTACCAGCGTGCCCTGGAAGGTGAGATCACCCGCTCCATTCAGTCGCTTTCCGCGGTACAGGGCGCGCGCGTGCATCTTGCCATTCCGCGTCCCTCGGTTTTTATTCGCGAGCAGCAAAAACCCAGTGCATCCGTTTTGCTGAGCCTATACCCTGGCCGTAATCTTGATACGGCCCAGGTGAGCGGTATCGCGCATCTTATTTCCAGCAGTGTTCCTGACTTGCCCGTGAAGAACGTGACCGTGGTGGATCAGAACGGCAACCTGCTCACCGGTGCCGGAGACGGGGCCGGGGCCGGCAAGTACGCGGGCCTGGATCCGACGCAACTGGATTATCTGCATCAGGTCGAGCAGAGCTACGTCAAACGTATTGAATCCATTCTGATGCCGATTCTGGGGCTGGGTAACGTCAAGGCACAGGTGGCGGCTGACCTGGATTTTGCCATGGTTGAACAGACGGCGGAAACCTATAAACCCAACCCGGTACCGAATGAAGCCGCGATTCGCAGTCAGCAGATGAGCGAAACCAACGGTGATGCCGGCAGGCCGGCCAGTGGTGTGCCAGGAGCGTTGTCCAACCAGCCTCCGGGGGCGGCAAGCGCACCAATTACTGCCGCTGCTGCGCCGGGTGCGGGTGGGGCGGCAGGAGCGGCTGCTGGTGGTGCCAATGTTCACAAGGAATCCACTGTCAACTTCGAGGTGGACAAAACCATCCAGCACGTTCGTCAGCCGGTTGGCAGCGTCAAGCGCCTCTCGGTGGCTGTGGTGGTGAACCACCGCAAGGACGGGAAGGGTATTAACAAGCCGCTCACCCCGGCCGAGTTGAGCCAGGTCCAGAATCTGGTCAAGGAGACCATGGGTTTTAACCAGAACCGTGGCGACACCCTGAATGTGGTCAATGCTGCCTTTACCGAGAGCGAGGCAGGGGAAATTCCTGCCATTCCGTTGTGGAAAGAGCCAGGCAACATGGCTTTGGTGAAAGAAATCGGTAAAAACCTGCTGATCGCCGCCTTGCTCTTCTACCTGGTATTCGGCGTGATTCGCCCCATCCTGCGTGATCTGGCCCGCCCCCATGAGCGCGTGGGCGAACACGCGGGGGTAACGGGCGAGGAGGGTGAAGCGGCTGCCGAAATCTCGCCGGAGGGTGCCACGAAGGCGGCCCGTGCCGCAGGTTATGAGGAAAATCTCAAGGCGGCCAAGGAACTGGCGAAACAGGACCCGCGTGTGGTGGCGAGTGTCGTGAAAGATTGGGTGGGTGCAGAGTGAGCGACGACGGCGTTATCAAGAGTGCGATTCTGCTGATGTCCCTGGGGGAGGAGGAGGCCTCTGAGGTGTTCAAGCATCTCGGTCCGAAAGAGGTGCAGAAGCTGGGATCTGCAATGGCGACCCTGAAAAATGTGAAGCGCGATCAGATCGAAGGCGTGCTGCATGATTTTCGCAAGGAAGCCGAGGAAAAAACCCACGTCGGCATGGCCAACGACGAATATATCCGCTCAGTGCTGACCAAGGCTTTGGGCAACGAGCGTGCAGGAACCCTGATTGACCGCATCCTGCAGGGCGGCGACACGGCGGGTATCGAGAGCCTGAAATGGATGGATGCCGCTGCCGTGGCGGAGCTGATCAAGAATGAACATCCCCAGATCATTGCCACCATCCTCGTGCATCTGGACCGGGATCAGGCCAGTGCGATACTGGGTTCCTTTGTTGAACGGCTGCGTAATGATGTCATCCTGCGCATCGCGACGCTGGATGGTATCCAGCCCTCCGCGCTGAAGGAACTAAATGATGTGTTGACCAAACTGCTTGCCGGCAATACCAACATCAAGAAAAGCGCCATGGGCGGCGTGCGTGCGGCGGCGGAGATTCTCAACTTCATGGGCACGGCCAACGAAACTTCGGTGATCAATAGTGTTCGCGACTATGACCCGGAACTGGCGCAGGGGATTCAGGACGAGATGTTCGTGTTTGATAATCTGAATGACCTGGACGATCGTTCGATCCAGCTGCTGCTGCGTGAAGTCCAGTCCGAATCCCTGATTCTTGCCCTGAAAGGCGCGACGCCGGACCTGCGCGAAAAGATTTTCAAGAACATGTCTTCCCGTGCCGCGGAGATGCTGCGCGACGACCTCGAGGCCAAAGGGCCGGTACGGCTGTCCGAGGTTGAATCCGAGCAGAAAGAAATCCTCAAGGTGGTGCGCCGCCTGGCAGATGAAGGCCAGATCGTGCTCGGAGGCAAGGGCGACGAGCAGATGGTCTGATCGTTCGCTAGCCGATAACGCATGTCCAATAACATTATTCCAAAAGAGCAGTTAAGTGCATACCAGCGCTGGGAAATGGATGCCTTTGACGATACGAAGGCTGGGACGGAAAGCGCCAGCAGCGGCCAGGTAACGCTACCTACTGCCGAAGCGATTGAAGTCATGCACCAGCAGGCGCATCAGGAAGGCTACAGTGAGGGTTTCGAGCAGGGCAAGGCAGAGGGATACCGCGATGGGCAGGAGCAGTCCAGGCAGGAAGCGCAACGCCTGAATGGCTTGCTGAATCAGGTGAGTGAAGCCCTGCAGCAAATGGACCAGGAAGTGTCACAAGCTTTGCTCGATCTGGCGCTCGGGATTGCTCGCCAGATGTTGCGCCAGGCACTGCCAGTGCGGCCGGAACTGATTCTGGCTGTGGTGAAGGAAGCCATCAATAGCTTTCCTCAGGCCAACCAGCACCCTCAATTGATTTTGCATCCACAGGACGCCGCTTTGGTACGCGCCAGCCTTGAGGCAGAGCTTGTCCATGGTCACTGGCGAGTGGTTGAAAATAGCCAGATTGAACCTGGTGGCTGCCGTCTTGAAACCTCCCATGGCGAACTTGATGCCACGCTTGAAACGCGCTGGCAAAATGTGCTCGAATCACTAGGGCAGAACGGGGATTGGCTGGCGCCGAAATGAATCCGAAAGATAACTGGCAAAATCATCTGCAGAATTGCCGGGAGATCGTGGAGGGCAGCCCTCCCTGGGTCGTTACCGGCCGGCTGACAAGGGTGACCGGACTGGTGATGGAGGCGGTGGGTCTCAAGCTGGCGGTCGGTAGCAGCTGTCTTGTTTCCATGCCGGATGGGCATGACATGGAAGCGGAAGTGGTCGGTTTTTCCGGAGAGCGTTTGCTTCTGATGCCTTCCACTGACGTGTATGGGCTGACGCCAGGGGCAAAAGTCACGCCCGCTGTCAGCAACTTTCCTTCGCAGTCCCAGCCAGCAGGCCGCCCCGGACGGCATCGCCGCAATGAAGACCGCGCCAAGCAAGTGGCGGTGGGTGACCGCTTGCTGGGGCGCGTCATCGATGGCGCAGGCCGCCCCCTCGATTCCTTGGGCCCGCTCCTGACCGATTGCTCGGTTCCACTGCAAAGCAGGCCCTTCAACCCGCTGGCCAGGGCGCCGATTCGCGATGTCCTGAATGTCGGCGTGCGCGCCATCAATTCCTTGCTGTGTGTGGGACGTGGGCAGAGCATGGGGCTGTTTGCCGGCAGCGGTATCGGCAAGAGCGTGTTGTTGGGGATGATGGCGCGCTACACCAGTGCCGACGTGATTGTGGTTGGTCTTATCGGTGAGCGGGGCCGTGAGGTCAAGGAATTTATCGAAAACATTCTTGGCGCCGAAGGACTTGCACGCTCGGTGGTCGTGGCCGCGCCTGCCGATGCGCCGCCGTTGCTGCGCCTGCACGGGGCTTCCTATGCGACGGCGATTGCAGAATATTTTCGCGACCAGGGCAAGCATGTCCTGCTGATCATGGACTCCCTGACCCGCTATGCCATGGCGCAGCGCGAAATTGCGCTGGCGATCGGCGAGCCGCCTGCTACCAAGGGATATCCGCCTTCGGTATTTGCCAGGCTGCCGCAACTGGTTGAGCGTGCCGGTAATGGCCGCGATGGCGGTGGCTCGATTACGGCCTTTTATACCGTTCTGACCGAAGGCGACGACCAGCAGGATCCCATCGCCGATAGCGCACGTGCCATTCTCGACGGCCATGTGGTGTTGTCGCGCTCTCTTGCCGACCAGGGGCATTATCCGGCGATCGATATCGAAGCTTCGATTAGCCGTGCCATGACCGAGTTGATCACACCCCAGCACCTGGAGTGGGTGCGGCGTTTCAAACTGCTGTACTCGCGCTACCACCGCAGCCGGGACCTGATCAGTGTCGGTGCCTACGTCAAGGGTGGCGACCCCCTGCTGGATGAGGCGATCATGATGTACCCGCGACTCGAGGCTTTTCTGCAGCAAAGCATGCGACAGCAGGTCAACGAGCACGAGAGTGTGGCCCAACTGGCTGCGTTGTTCGGCCAGTAGTCGAAACATCATGGCGCGTAAATTTCCACTGCAATCACTGCTGGATCTATCCCGGAATCATATGGATCTGGCAGCGAAAAACCTTCAGGCTTTGAAGGTGCGCTGGAATGATGCCGAGGAAAAGCTCAAGCAGTTGCTGGCATACCGGGAGAGTTACCGGGAGCGTTTGCGTGAATCCGGCAGTGGCGGGACATCAGCCATGGCGCTGCGGGATTTTCAGCTTTTTCTGCTCAAGCTGGATACCGCCATCAAATTGCAACAGGATGAAGTTGCGCGTTGCCAGGCGCGGTGGGGCGCCGGACAGCAGGAGTGGCTGCGGCAGCGCGGCAAGCTCAAGGCTTTTGATACCTTGTCGCAGCGCCACCGGCGTGCCGAAGAAAAACGCGAGAACCAGATTGAACAGAAAGAGCAGGATGAGCTATCCAGCAAGAAAAGTGGCATGGAGGGTGAGCAGTGAATGTGGCATGAATATTGCTCTAAACCCATTCAGACAATGTGCTGAATGAGGTTGAAACATGCAAGCAATACCAGCAGCCATGGCCGTCATGCCAAAAATTCCCGGCAATGCCGCCCAGCCCGCCGGAGCGGAAAATAGCAGCGCCTCTGGCGAGGGCGTGGATTTTTCTTCCCTGCTCAAGGCACAGATCAAGGGAGTGGCGGTGGTTGACGAGGCTGTGGTTGACACAGAGATCAAGGCACGCCTTGATGCGGTATCCACGGAATTTGCTCCAGTCGACGTGGGGGGGCAGCAGGTAACGGATTTTTTGCCAGGAAGTGAGCTCGCGCCAAATGGCGGCTTGATTCCATTTGCCGGGGTTTTTTTGCCGGTTCCGGCCGACGTTGGGAAGCAGCTTGCGTCTCCTGGAAAGGCGCTTGAGGGTGTCAATGGCGATCCTGATGTTCTGGCTCAATTCAGCACGGAGCCTCCAGAAGTAAAAGCGGCAGCGTTGGATTCGGGCCGGCTGGCAGAATTTGCCGTTGACGGTGAAATATTGCCGCACGGCCGGGTGGAAGGCGGCGGGGAAGTGTTGCGCCAGGCGCTGTTGCCCGTGGATACGCCGCGCATGCCGGATGTCACGGCCAGTAACCTGTCCGCCATGATGACGGCAAATCAGCTTGCTATGGCCGAAACAAAGCCCTCGCAGTTTTCCCCGCTCACACTTCAGGCGCCCGTGGGCAGTCCGGGCTGGGGCGATGCGCTTGGCCAGAAAGTGGTGTGGATGGCCGGGCAGCAAACACAGGTGGCCGAGTTACACCTTAATCCACCCAATCTGGGTCCGATGGAGGTGCGGCTGACGGTCAGTAACGACCAGATTTCAGCCATGTTCGTATCACATCAACCCGCAGTGCGCGATGCTATTGAAGCCGCCATGCCCCGCTTGCGCGAGATGTTTGCTGATAGCGGGTTGACCCTTGGCAATACCACGGTCGGTTCCGATTCCTTGCCGCAGCAGCAGATGCCTGGCCGTGAGGGGCGGTCAGACGCTTCGCGGCAGCCGGATTTTGCTGTAACCGGCAACATGCACTCGCCTCAGAATATAGGCGGCGTGATTTCACTGCGTCAGGATGGTAGTGGAATGGTTGATCTGTTTGCCTGAAACAAACCCCGGGCCAGTCTGGCCCGGGCTCTCATGCCGGGATGTTGTTTTAATGCAACATCTGTGCGCAGTATTCCAAAAAATCCGTTTTTTTGTGCTGTGTTTTTTCTTCGTTACCCGGATTTTGTCCGGCGGGGTTCTTGTTATATTGCTGATTTATAACAAGTAATTGTTCATGTGGGCGGCGTTTTTCATTTCCGGCCGTTGATGGTCTGGCGCAATTTGCTTTCTCATGGCTGGTGCGTGCCCGCAGTGATAGTTGTTAAAGTACATAAATTATCAGCCAAAACTACTTGTTTTTTATATCATTTAAGTTTATAAGTTCCACCAAAGTGGTAAATGTCGACACTGGTTGAGTGCGGCGGGAAGCGAAAGCGAGGAAATGATGGCCAAAGACAAAGGAAAACCGGCTGCGGATGTCGCGGAGGGAGCGCCCAAGAAAGGCAAGGGCAAGCTGCTGATCATCATTGTTGCAGCCGTAGTGCTGCTGGCTGGCGGTGGCGGGGCCGCCTGGTACTTCATGCAAGCCAAAAAAGCAGGCCATGACGGACAGGAAGAAGCCAAACAAAAAGACGAGCCAGCGAAGCCACCGGTGTTCGTCAAGCTGGAAACCTTCACTGTCAATCTTGCTTCTGAAGGCGAGGATCGCATGCTGCAAACGGATGTCGAGCTCAAAGTGGCAGATGCCAAGGCGACAGAAAAGGTCAAGGCGCACATGCCCGAGATACGCAATACCCTTCTTTTGCTGCTATCCGGCAAAACGGCCAGTGCTTTGGCAACTGCCGAGGGCAAGCAGAAATTGAGTGGCGAAATCAAGACTCAAATCAATAAGGCATTGCACGTCAAAGAGGACGAAGGGGTGTCCGCGGTATTTTTCACGTCTTTTGTGATTCAGTAGATGACCGGACAGTGACGCCAGGACATCGGAAAAATGGCTGACGATATACTTTCACAGGATGAAGTCGATGCCCTTCTCAAGGGGGTGACGGGCGAGGTCGAAGAAGAGGCCGGGGTTGATGACGGCTTAGGCGTCAAGCCTTATAACCTTGCCAAACAGGAGCGCATCGTGCGCGGGCGTATGCCTGGGCTGGAAATGATTAACGAGCGTTTTGCGCGCATGTTGCGTATCGGCTTGTTCAATTTTATCCGGCGTACGGCGGAAATCTCCGTTGGTCCGGTGCGCGTCATGAAATACAGCGAATTTATCCGCAATCTGGTGGTGCCGACCAACCTTAATCTGGTTCACATTAAACCCTTGCGTGGCACCGCGCTGTTCATTTTTGATCCCAACCTGGTATTTCTGGTGGTGGACAATCTGTTCGGCGGTGACGGACGCTTTCACATGCGCGTCGAGGGCCGGGATTTCACACCCACCGAACAGCGCATTATCCAGAACATGCTCAACGTGGTGTTCGAGGAAATGAAAAAATGCTGGGAATCGGTTCACCCGGTGGAATTCGAGTATGTTCGATCGGAAATGAATACCCAGTTCGCGAATATTGCGACACCCAGCGAAGTGGTGGTTGTGACCACCTTCAACATCGAGCTGGGGTCGGGTGGCGGCGACTTTCACGTCTGTATGCCCTATGCTATGATCGAGCCGATTCGGGATGTCCTGTACAGCAGCATGCAAGGCGAGCGCATGGATGTGGACGAGCGCTGGATGCGGATGATGACCAAGCAGATCCAGGATGCCGAGGTCAATCTGGTCGCTAATCTCGGTGAGGCGCCAGTAAACCTGGGGCAGATTCTCAATATGCAGGTAGGTGATGTGATTTCTCTGGATATTCCCGAAGCCATTGTGGCGGAAGTGGACGGTATACCTGTACTTGAATGCAAATATGGCGTTCTCAATGGCCAGTATGCGCTGAAGGTCAACAAGATCCTGACCATGCCGGAAACCGAATCTTCATCGGAGAGAAGTAATGGCTGAAGAAGAAGGCCAAGTTGGAGCGGATGATTGGGCTGCCGCCATGTCCGAGCAGGGCGAAACTGCCGGCACCGCTGCCGAAGACGACTGGGCGGCCGCAATGGCAGAACAGGGCGACACCGATTCTTCCTCCGGCACCCAGCCAGCTCAGCCCCAAGTAGTCACAACGCCTGTTTTCGAACAATTTTCCGCATCTACCGGCCAGACTGGCATGGTCAATAATCTGGACATGATTCTGGATATTCCGGTCAGTCTGACAGTCGAGCTGGGGCGCACCAAAATTGCCATTCGCAGCCTGCTTCAACTGGCGCAGGGATCGGTGGTGGAGCTGGATGGTCTGGCTGGCGAACCCATGAATGTGCTGGTCAACGGTTGCCTGATCGCTCAGGGTGAAGTGGTGGTGGTGAATGACAAATTTGGCATCCGCCTGACCGACATCATTTCTCCCGCCGAGCGGATTCGTAAGCTCAACCGATGAATTCCCTGCGGTTTTCCGTGCTTGCCTCCCTGGGCCTGCTGCTTTTCCTCGCTTCATCTTCCTTTTTGGCTTTGGCGGCACCGCCGCAGGCACCACCACCGCTTCCCGCTTCGCCCGTTTCTCTGGGAGGCGTGCTGCAAGTGCTGCTGGGCTTGGTAATTGTTCTGGGCACGGTGGCTGCAACAGCCTGGTTGCTGAAACGTTTCGCGCCGGGGCAGGTTTCTGCGGGTGGGAACATCAGGCTGATTGGCGGAATTGCAGTGGGCCCGAAAGAGCGAGTGGTGGTGGTGGAAGTGGGAGAGACATGGCTGGTAGTCGGCGTGGCGCCGGGCCAGGTTACTGCGTTGCACAATATGCCCAGGATCGCAAATCTGCCCGAGGGCAATGCGCAGCCAGGGGGGGAGCAGCGTTTTTCGGTCTGGCTCAAGGATGTCGTGAGCCGGCGTAACGCGGCGGCCGGCAGCAAATAATTTATGGGCAGAGGATTGATGCGTAATCTGTTTTTTGTTGCAGCTTGGGTATTTCTGCTCGCGTTGCCGCAACTGGCAGTGGCAGCCGATGCCGGTTTTCCTGCCGTGACCAGCACGCCGTCGCCAGGTGGCGGCCAGACTTATACCCTCAGTATCCAGACCCTGCTGTTTCTTACCGCGCTGACGTTTCTGCCCGCCGCGCTGCTCATGATGACCGCGTTTACCCGCATCGTCATTGTGCTCTCCCTGTTGCGCCAGGCCCTGGGCACCATGCAGTCCCCGACCAATCAGGTGATTGTCGGCATGTCATTGTTCCTGACTTTTTTCGTGATGGCGCCGGTGTTCGAGAAAATCTACAACGAAGCTTATCTGCCCTATACGGACAAGAAGATCGAGCTCATGCCAGCGCTGGAAAAGGGCGCCGAGCCGCTCAAGGCTTTCATGCTCCGGCAGACGCGGCATGAGGATCTCGCCCTGTTCGTCAAGCTTTCCAACAGCCAGCCACTGGCTGGACCAGAAGACGTGCCCCTGAGAATTCTCGTTCCTGCTTATGTGACCAGCGAGCTCAAAACCGCATTCCAGATCGGATTCCTGATCTTCATCCCTTTTCTTATCATCGATATGGTCGTTGCCAGCGTGCTGATGTCGATGGGCATGATGATGCTGTCGCCCGTCATGATTTCGCTGCCTTTCAAGCTGATGCTGTTCGTGCTGGTAGATGGTTGGGCACTGCTTATGGCTTCACTGGTTCAGAGCTTCTATACATGACGCCGGAAACCGTGATGACAGTGGGCCGCCATGCCCTCGAAGTGACCATGCTGCTGGCTGCGCCAATACTGCTGGCAGCGCTGGTGACCGGGCTTTTGGTCAGCATTTTTCAGGCGGCAACGCAGATCAATGAAATGACCTTGTCGTTTATCCCCAAGCTGCTGGTGATGTTCCTGGTGATGTTTATTGCCGGGCCATCGATGATCACCCTGATGGTGGATTACATGCGGCAGCTGTTTTCCGGTATCCCGGGCATGATCGGCTAGCTTATGCCGATCGCGCCGTTTCATGCTGACTCTAACTTCTGAACAACTCCTCGCCTGGCTGACGGGCTTTATCTGGCCGTTCTTCCGTATTGCCGCTCTGGTCGCCAGTGCGCCCGTGCTGGGTAATCCCAGTATTCCCCGCAGCGCAAAAACAGGTTTGATTGTGGCCATTACCCTGGTTGTGTCGCCGGTGCTGGGCCCCATGCCCGATGTTGACCCGGGATCTGCTGCCGGTTTGCTGATTCTGGTTCAGCAGGTCGTGATCGGGCTTGCCATGGGCCTGGCCATGCGGGTGGTTTTTGTCGCGGTCGAGATGGCGGGTAACCTGCTCGGTTTGCAAATGGGTCTCGGATTCGCAACTTTCTTTGATCCGATCAACTCGGCTCAGGTGCCAGTGGTCGCCCAATTCCTCGGGATTGTTTTTTCGCTGGTCTTTCTGGCGCTTAATGGTCATTTGTTGATGATCGAGGCATTGGTGGAAAGCTTCAGGGTTTTTCCAATAGCGGCGGAGCCTGTGTCGGCACAGGGGTGGAAAATCCTGGTTGATTGGGGAGGCGAGATTTTTCGTGCCGGCCTGTTGCTGGCCCTGCCCATGATCGCCGCCCTGCTCATAGCCAATCTGTCGATCGGCATCATGACGCGAGCGGCTCCACAGCTGAATATTTTCGCGGTGGGCTTCCCTATCACGCTGGCAGCCGGATTTCTGATGCTGTTCGTGACCTTGCCATACATGACACCGATTTTTGAGCGCATGACGCTCGACGGCCTGGAGATGATGCTGCAGGTCGCACGGGCAACCCGGCCTGCCGGGCCGTAACAAGGCTCCCCTGCCCCGGGAGGGACATGGATAAAATTCTGGCTGAGCGGATTTCCAGCCAAATCTGGGATGAAAAGTACCGCTATCGAGAGCGTGGCGTAATTTGCGATGTCACGATCGAGGATACCTGGCGCCGTGTCGCGCGGGCATTGGCCGCAGTAGAGCGGCCCGAGTGCGCGGATGACTGGGCGGCCCGGTTCTATGGGCTGTTGCAGGACTTCAAGTTCCTCCCCGGCGGGAGAATTCTGGCCGGGGCAGGCACCCGCCACCACGTTACTTTGTTCAACTGCTTTGTGATGGGTAGCATTGAAGATTCCATTGCCGGGATTTTCGAGACGCTCAAGGAAAGCGCGCTGACCATGCAGCAGGGCGGCGGCATCGGCCTGGATTTTTCCACCCTGCGGCCGCAGGGGATGGCGGCGCAGCAGGTAGGCGCGGTGGCCAGCGGGCCTCTCTCCTTCATGCATATCTGGGACAGCATGTGCGCCACCATCCTCTCCACCGGTGCGCGGCGCGGCGCCATGATGGCGACCCTGAGTTGCGATCATCCCGATATCGAGGCGTTCATCGATGCCAAGCGTGACCCGAAATCCTTGCGGAACTTCAATCTTTCCGTGCTGGTGAGCGATGCCTTCATGGACGCAGTAGAGCAGGATGGGGAATGGCCACTGGTTTTTCCCCTGGCGGTGGATGAGGAAGTCCCGGGCGAGGTCATCGAGCGTAGCTGGACGGGCGCTGAAAAATCAAACTTGTGCCGGGTTTTCCGGCGGGTGAGGGCGCGCGGGCTGTGGGAGCGGCTGATGCGCGCGGCCTATGATTGCGCCGAGCCAGGCGTGATCTTCATTGACCGGGTCAACCAGCAAAACAATCTGTGGTATTGCGAGCATCTAAGCGCGACCAATCCCTGCGGCGAAGTTCCACTGCCTGCGTACGGTGCATGCAATCTGGGCTCGCTCAATCTGACCCGTTTCGTGCACCAGCCATTTACCCCCGCAGCGACGCTGGATATGGAGGCTATCAGCCAGGCTGCCGCACTCGCCACACGCATGCTGGATAATGTTTATGAGGCCTCGCTGTTCCCGCTGGTCAAACAGGCCGATACCGCCCGCGCCACGCGCCGTATGGGCCTTGGCCTCACTGGCTTGGCCGATGCCTTGATCATGCTGGGCATTCCCTACGGGAGTGCGGAATCGTTCCGCCTTGCCGGGGCAGTAATGGCGCGCATATCGCACGCGGCCTATCGCGCTTCCATCGAACTGGCACGCGAAAAGGGTGTGTTTCCCCTGTTCGACAGCGAAAAACATGGCCAGGGCGAATTCGTGCGCTCCCTGCCCGAAGATATCCGGCAAGGCATCAGCCGCCACGGCATACGCAACAGCCATCTCACCGCCATCGCGCCAACGGGAACGATCAGCCTGCTGGCCGGCAATGTATCGAGCGGGCTGGAGCCGGTTTATGACTGGCGCTATCGGCGCAGCATAAGAGCCGCGGATGGCAGCCTTTCCTCATTCGAAACGCAGGATTATGCCTATGCACGATTCCGGACTTTCCTTGGCGAACAGGCTCGTTTGACGCCGGCTTTTGTGACCGCCGCCGGGTTGCCGCCTGTAGCCCATCTCGGCATGCAGGCCGCGCTGCAAGCCCACGTGGATAGCGCCATCTCCAAGACCATTAATGTGGCGGAAGAATTAAGCTTTTCCAGCTTCAGCGGGTTGTACCAGCTGGCCTACGATCGCGGCTTGAAAGGTTGCACCGTGTTTCGTCCCAATGCGGTCACAGGCCAGGTACTGATGCCTGCCGACGAGCGCGCCCCGGATCGCCAATGCTGTTCGCTTGAACGCGAAGCGGACTAGCCCTGTCTTGAAGAATCGAAGCGCAACGGTTTTAGCGGGCAAGCCGCCATGCCGGCCTGCCTACTGCTTGCCGCCCCACGGCATGACGGGCACCGTGGATATGCTGTTCGCCGGCGCTCCCTCGATCAGCTTGCGGCTGATGGCCAGATAGACGAGCGTGCGGTTCGCCTCGTCCCACATGCGCATGATGCGGGTTTCCTTGAAGAGAATCGAGGTGTCCTCGGTGAAGATGGTTTCTTCCCTGGGCATCCTGGCCGGCAGGACGATGGGTCCGGTCTGGCGGCAGGCCAGGGAAAACTGCGACGGGTCCTGCGCCAGCCCCAGGCTTCCCGATACGCCACCGGTCCTGGCCTGGCTGACGTGGCAGGTAACGCCCGGCACCCTGGGATCGTTGAATGCCTCGACACACACCTTGTGATTAGCGCCGATGAGCTTCCAGGCGGTGGTGACGCAGCCGACAGGTTCGGCGTTGGCTGACCCGCTCAAGGCAAACAGGCTGGCTGTCATAAGACGTGAGAAGGTAGTAATTTTCATTGGTTTGATCCTTTTCATGTGGTCGCGCAATCTGCTACTCCGAAAATGCAAACAGCCGATAGGCCAAACTTCCCCACTAAGTTCGCTAGCGCACAGATTGGCGCCGCATAAAGGCGCAGAGTTCAAGGTATTCATTGTAATTCCTTTCACTTTGTACCGGAAAAATCATGGCTACGCTCCAGGCAGGCTGCCGGGAGTTGGTCAGGATTTAAGGAAATCGGCATGCCCAACCAACCCCCTGACCCAGCCAATCCCAACTTCCTGCGTGATCAAAACGACTGGGACACAGCGGAGCTGCTCGCCCACACACTGAAAGGCCTGACCGGCAACATCGGCCTTGGCAGTCTGCAACCGCTGGCGGAAAAACTCGAGCTTGCGATCAAGTCGCGCCGTTCGCGTGACGAGGTCGATGCCCGAATCGATGGGCCGACACGCATCGCAGAGATGGCGCGGGAAGCGGAGGAGCAGGGAAGGCCGTCCGCCACGGACAACCGGAAAAAGCTCGATGCAGTCTGTAACCAGCTGCAGTCCTTGCTGCTCGCAGGCGATGTGGGCGCCGTTGACGTGATGGATGCGAATGCGGAACTATTAAACGCAGCTTTCCCTCACCACTGTCATGAGATCGACAACAACATTCGGGCATTCGACTTCGAAGCAGCGCTCGCAGCACTGAGAACTGCCACAGCAAAACCCGCCTGAGAGGAGCCTTCATGGACGAACTCGACTTCACCGAAAAAGCCACCATACTGGTGGTTGACGACACGCCGGACAACCTGGACCTCAGCCGCCGCGTATACAAGGTCGGGCTTCAGCCCGAAATCTCGGGCTGAAGCCCGACCTACAATTTAATGGATTATTTGGGTTGAACTCATCGAGCATTGCCCAGGAACATCGGAAGTCGATTTTACAAATCCAGAAGAGGCATCCAAAGGATACCGCACCATGAAACCAAGTAAGCATCTCTCGATGATCCGCAGTTTCCATCTCGCCGACTGGTTTACCTTAGGCAATGCCATCTGCGGTGCCGGTGCGTTGTTCGCCATGATGAGTTATGTGCAGACCCCGGATGTGCGGAACCTGTTTTTTGCCTGTGCCCTGCTTGCCCTGGCGTTTGTATTCGATATTCTCGATGGTCATGTCGCACGATGGCGCAAGCAAAGCTCGGTGCTGGGGCGCGAATTGGATTCCCTGGCCGACGTGATCTCCTTCGGTGTCGCGCCCGTAGCCATCGCCTACGGCGTCGGTATGAACGGCCTATGGGATCTAATGATCCTGCTCTACTTCGTTGCGTGCGGTGTGAGCCGCCTTGCGCGCTATAACGTTACAGCTGAAGACCTGGCGCAAGGTAGCGACAAGGTGAAATATTTCGAGGGCACGCCGATCCCCAGTTCATTGTTGCTCGTCATCGTCATTGCCATCGCCGCCGGATACGGTGCGATCGGCGACCATCTCTGGTTTGGCATGGTTCACATTGGGCCATGGCGATTCCACCCGCTGGTATTGATGTTCGCGGTTTCCGGCTCATTGATGATCAGCCGGACTCTGCATATTCCGAAAATCTGAGATATTTTCGTGTTTTTATGATTTTCGGCATTGTTGGGGTGCGATTCAAGCTGATGTGGCGAAGCCCAACAAACCCAAACTTCAAGACCCGGTTTTGTTGTTTGAGTTTATTGGGCTTTGCGATAAGGCTGCTCAGACCAAGCTGCAAGCCGTTGATTCCATTCATATAAAATCTATAACGGATAATCTGGGTTTAACCTGGAAACTTCTGTTGACCGCTTAACTATTAACCCGGCCCGTAAATACCCGGGGATGTAGGAGGCCCGCCCCGGGCCGATTCAGGATATAACCGGCCAATCGCGGCGAGGGCGCCGCTTGTGAATTTGACGGCCGGGTTTGAGTGACCGGATCAAGGAGTGGGCCGCCCGCAGGCTCGAATATTGGCTGTAACGGAGTAATGATGAATAAATTTGTCTGTTTAAACTTGTTGAAATTTCTCCTTTTGATCGGCGCCACGAGTGTGGCGAATGCCGCGCTGGTGGAATCGTACCCTGCTGCAAGTCTGCGCGCAAAATACGTGTCTCTGGGGGAGCAACTGCGGCTGAATCAATTCAAGCGGCCGCTGGTACTCGGCTCTGCTGAAACACAAAACAGCTTGAAGGGCGATATCTACGCGATCGTCGACTACCCATTTGAAGCAGTAAGCGCTGGCCTGAATAATCCGGAACATTGGTGCGACGTGATGATCCTGCACATCAATACCAAATATTGCCATGCGGTGGCGGGGCCATCAGGCACTATCCTGGTAATCAATGTCGGCAAAAAGACGCCAGAAGAACTGGCTGATGCGGCGCGCGTCGAATTCAATTACAGCGTAGCTACGGCGACCCCAGAATATTTTGCCATCATGCTCAATGCCAAGGACGGGCCGCTGGGCACCAGCGACTTCCATATCACGCTGGAAGCAATGGCGCTCAAAAACACCAAAACGTTTCTGCATCTGACGTACTCTTACTCGATGAATTTTCCCGGGCGGCTGGCCATGAAGACGTATCTTGGGACTGTCGGCAGAAGCAAGATAGGATTTACCGTGACCGGCAAGCGGGCCGATGGCAAGCCTGCCTATATCGGCGGAGTGCGGGGCCTGATGGAACGCAACACGATGCGTTACTACCTCGCGATTGATAGCTTTTTAGGCGCAGCCCGTGCGGCGCCGGCGGTGCAACTCGAAAAACGTTTGCAGAGCTGGTTTACAGCGTCCGAACGCTATTCGCGCCAGTTGCACGAGATGGATCGTAGTGCCTACCTCGAGATGAAACATGCCGAGTATTTACGTCAGCAGACTATGTACTGACGCTCACTGCGCTTTGTTCGTGCTATGTGCGACACCGTACACTACGCATGGGGTTATGGGCAGTTCCGCTGCGGGGTTGTTCAGCCTGGGGAAGTATGTGATTGGCCTGTATCTGGGCAACAGCGGCGTGGCATCAAGCTTCGGCGCCGCCGGATCGCTGATCGCGTTGCTGCTATGGGTGTACTACTCGGCACAGATTTTCTTCCTTGGGGCGGAATTCACACGGCACTATGCGCTGTGGTTCGGCAGCCATGCAGCATGAGCGGCGACGCGCCGAGGACATGGAGCGCCGCGCGGCCGAGAGTTGAGTGTGTTTTTCACTGCACGGCAGGCTCGGCAGCAGGTGGGCATTATGTACGGTACCGCACAGACATTGCCCGCTCTAACGTCCATTATTCCTACCATGCCGCGTTTCTTCGCTCATCAGCCCGGATTTGGGGCCGGATGACACTCACGCGTTTAATGGACCATAAACACCGCCACGGGAGGCCCCTCCGATGTCAGTAATCGCAGCACCTGCAGCGGAAGCCCTGGCTGGCAATCAAGACATTTCAGAACAGGTAGCGGATGCTGCCCATCCTGGCATCGTTCACGTTCCTGTGGATGCGCGCGGCCTGGCGCTTGGCATACTGGCGACTGTCGCCCTGGTGTTTGCGCTGGACTGGATGCAGGCGCTTTTTGTCCCCTTGCTGTTGGGGATTTTTTTGGCTTACACCCTGAATCCACTGGTTGCAGGGTTGGAACGGATAAGAATGCCGCGCGTGTTGGCCAGCAGCATGGTGATGCTGGCCGTGGTGTGCGCACTCGTGTCGGGTGCCTACTCGTTGCGTGGGCAGATGCTGACCATAATCGCGCAGTTGCCCGAAGCGGCAAGCAGGCTCTCCGAGGAGATCGCCAGCATGCGCAATGACCCGGGCGGCAGTCTGCGGAAGATGCAAAGCGCAGTGGGCGAAATGGAAAAGGCGGCCAGCCAGATGGACGGAATTCCGCCGGGCCGCAAGCCACGTACTACCCACGTCGTCATCGACACGCCGGGGTTCAAGCTGGGCGATTTCATGTGGGCCGGCTCCATGGGGGCCTTGGGATTTATTGGCCAGGCGGTCATGGTGATTTTTCTGGCCTTCTTTCTTCTGGCGGGGGGGGACACTTTCAAGCGCAAGCTGGTGCGGCTCACAGGGCCGACCTTGTCGCGCAAAAAAATCACCATCACCATCCTTAATGACATCAACCATTCCATCCAGAAATATATGTTCATGCTGTTGGTGACCAATCTACTTTTGGGCTTGCTCAGCTGGATCGCTTTCAACTTGATCGGACTGGAAAATGCGGGCGCATGGGCCGTCGCTGCGGGCATGCTGCATGTCATTCCTTACGTCGGCCCGATATTCACTGCAGCCGCGACCGGGATGGCGGCTTTCATGCAGTTCGATTCGTTTTTGATGGCACTTTTGGTTGCAGGAGCATCATTGGCGATTGCCACGCTCGTCGGTACTTTTGTGACTACCTGGATGACCGGGAAAATCGCCAGGATGAACGCAGCGGCGGTATTTGTCTCGCTGCTGTTCTGGGCATGGCTGTGGGGCATTTGGGGCATGCTGCTCGGTATCCCGATCATCGTTATTGTGAAAGTGGTGTCCCAGCATGTAGAGCAAATGCAGCCGGTGGCAGAGTTGCTTGGTGAATAGAAATATTCATGTATTCAGTGAGTTGTAATTAACTATCAGGAGTGAAAATCATGGGTAAAGAACAAAAAAGCAACAAGTTGGAAAAGAAGCAACCGCTTCTGACGCCAAAAGAAAAAAAGGCAGCGAAGAAGACCAAGAAAGAGAAGGTAACGATGGGTTCATGACAGGGCGCGTCGGATTTAAACAGGTATCGGCAAGCTGGGAGCAAGTAGGTTGGGTTCACCCGGCTAAAGCGCCCGAGTACAAGAGGCGCGGCTTTTAGCGCCGTAACCCAACAAACCCAAATATTCAAAACCGGTTTTTAAAAGGGAGGATTGGGTCTGTTGGGTTACGCGATAAAGCCGCTAACCCAACCTACATGTGGCCCCATTAAGTTAACAGTATTGGCTTTAACCCGGGGTTATGAAAAAACCGGGAGAGGCGAAGTGTTGCGTTGATTACGCCAAGTTCGAACGAGAGGAGAATGTCATAGCCATCAAGGAGTTCGGATTTTCGGCGCTCACAAGGAATACACCGCGTAACGACCGGGATACCGAGTTGCTGCGCGCTGAGTTGTTCAGCATCGAGCAACTGAAGCGTCACGCGGTAACGCTGGCCGGCCAGCACAGAGTCGGTCTGCGCTCTGGGCCGGACAAGTTGCTGCCACGACTGGCGGACAATGCGCGCGTACTGCTGGCAGCGTATGACGTGGTGACAGCCGCAACCACGCCGGGACAACGGTTGGTGCCGGCAGAATCCTGGTTGCTGGATAATTTCTATCTCATCGAGCAGCAGATCGGCCTGGCGCGCCGCCTTCTCCCACGTAACTACAGCCGGCAATTGCCGCAATTGGCTGATGGCCTGTCAGCCGGATTCCCCCGCATCTATGACTTGGCGTTGGAGTTGGTTTCTCACATGGACGGGCGTGTCGACAGCGACAACGCCACCCAGTTCATTGCCGCCTACCAGAGCATTGAGCCCTTAAAGCTGGGGGAATTGTGGGCATTTCCGATCATGCTGCAGTTGGCGCTGCTGGAAAACCTGCGTCGCGTCGCCTTGCGCATTGCGCGACGGCGCGAGGAGCGTGACACGGCCATCATCTGGGCGGACCGCATGCTCGCGACGGCTGAAAAGGAGCCGAAACAGCTGATCCATTTGCTGGCCGAGTTCGCCAATGCAGATGTGCCGCTGACCGCGCCGTTTGTGGAAGAGTTTTACGCCAGGCTCCAGGATCAGGGGCCGGCCATGGTTTTCGTCCAAACCTGGGTCGAGCAAAAATTGCTTGCAGATGGGGTGACTGCTACAGCCTTGTCGGAGGCTGCCAGCCGAACGGCGGCGACTAACCAGATATCCATCGCAAACAGTATCGGTAGCCTGCGATTCATCGGCGCAATGGACTGGCGGAATTACGTCGAGTCGCTCAGTGCCGTTGAACAGACCTTGTGTGAAGACCCGGCGGGGATGCACGCCGCCCAGGACTTCTCCACCCGCGACCGCTACCGGCATGTCATCGAAGACGTGGCGCGGGGCTGTTCGCGCAACGAGTTAGTGGTGGCTCGCTCGGCCATTGCGCTGGCGCGGGCAGCCGCAGAACGCCTGGGTGCCAGCGACCGTAGCGCGCATGTCGGCTACTACCTGATCGATCATGGACGGCAAATGCTGGAGCGTGCGGTCGGCTGTCGTTTTTCGTGGAAATTGCGGGCCAGCCTGGCGAGCCGGAATTTTCGCCTGTTCCTTTATCTCAGCCCCATCCTGTTGCTCACCGCAGTGGCGGCATCGCTCGTGCTTTCATCTTTCGGTGGCCTGGATCCAGGTGGTTGGCGCTACTGGTTTTTTGCGCTCACCAGCATGATCACTGCATCGGCGCTGGCCGTGGCGCTGGTGAACTTGCTGGTCACGCTCGTCATGCCGCCGCGCGTGTTGCCACGCCTGGACTTTTCGCATGGCATTCCCGATGTTCACCGCACCATGGTGATTGTCCCCACCTTGCTGGGCCAGCCGCAAGATGTCGATGACCTGCTCGAAGCGCTGGAAATACGCTATCTCGGTAACCGCGATCCCAATCTGTTCTTTGCCTTGCTGACGGATTTCCGCGATGCGCCGGAGGAAACCATGCCAGGCGATGACGCCCTGCTCGACCACGCGCGCGCCGCTGTCCTGGCGCTCAACGAGACCTATCGCGACGACCGGCCGTGCATCTTCTACCTGTTTCACCGCCCCCGGGTGTGGAATCCATACGAACGGGTGTGGATGGGCTATGAGCGCAAGCGCGGCAAGCTGGAGCAGTTCAATGCCCGGCTCAGGGGGGAGGCGCAAACCTCGTTTTCGGATATTGTTGGCGATGCCGCCATCCTCGCTTCGATCAAGTACATCATCACCCTGGATACCGACACGCAACTGCCGCGCGATGCGGCACGCACGCTGATAGGTAACCTCGCTCATCCGCTCAATCGCCCGGTCTACGATCCCCAGAAGGGGCGCATTGTCGAAGGCTACGCGATCCTGCAGCCACGTGCTTCGATCAGCCTGACCAGTGCCGGCCAGTCACGCTTTACCAAACTGTTCGCGGGTGAGTCCGGCATCGATCCCTACACGCGCGAAATATCAGATGTTTATCAGGATATTTTCGGCGAGGGGTCGTTCATCGGCAAGGGCATCTACGATGTCGACGCCTTTCGTCAGGCTGTCGATGGGCGTTTTCCGGAGAACCTGATTCTCAGTCACGACCTGCTGGAAAGTGGCTATGCGCGTTCGGCGCTGGTGAGCGATGTCGACCTCATTGAGGAGCACCCGGCCAGTTACGCACTGGAGGCCAGCCGGCGCCACCGCTGGATACGCGGCGACTGGCAGCTTGCCGGCTGGCTGCTGCCGCGCGTGTCCGGGCCAGTCGCGCAGCCAGAATCAAGCGCGCAGCCAGGACCAAGCAAGCCAGATGGATCGAAAACGCAACGGCAAGCTAACCCGCTCACCGCCTTGTCGCAGTGGAAGATTTTCGACAACCTTCGACGCAGCCTCGTGCCGCCGGCCTTGCTTGCCTTGCTGGCCGGTGGTTGGCTGTTTGGCCCGGGGCCAGCGTGGTTCTGGACCCTGCTGGCATTGGCTGTTGTGCTCCTGTCTACCTTGCTGTCTACCGTGATCGGGCTGATCCGCAAGCCTGAAGAACGTGAATGGCTGATACACCTGAGCCTGACCAGTAAATCGGCAGCCCGCCCGCTGGTGCTCGCCCTGCTGAACCTGGTGTTTTTGCCCTACGACACCCTGATTTGCCTGGGTGCGATCCTGCGTTCGGGCGTGCGCATGCTGTTCACGCGACATGGCTTGCTGCTCTGGCAACTGCCATCCTACGCAACACGCAACGCGCGCCGCACGCTGGCTGATTTTTTCAGGGAGATGTGGATCGCGCCGGTTGTGGCGCTGATGTTGAGCCTTGCATTGGAAGGAGCAGATTTGCTCTACTGCTTGCCCGTCTTGTTGCTCTGGCTGGTGTCGCCTGTCGTCGGCTGGTGGATCAGCCTGCCGCTGGTGTCCCCCATACCGGATTTGAGCATTGAGCAACGGCTGTTCCTGCGAGCTTCAGCCCGGCGGACGTGGCGTTTCTTCGCTGAGTTCGTCGGTCCACTGGACAACTGGCTGCCACCCGACAACTTCCAGGAATACCCGGCTCCGGCCATTGCCGCGCGCACCTCGCCCACCAACATCGGCATGTCGCTGCTGGCGGACCTGGCGGCGTACGATTTCGGTTACATTCCCGCTGGAGAGTTCCTCCGGCTGGTCGAGAATACCCTGGCCACGATGGAAAAGCTGGAACGCTACCGCGGCCATTTTTACAACTGGTATGACACGCGCACGCTGCAAGCCCTGCACCCGCGATACGTCTCATCGGTGGATAGCGGCAACCTGGCTGGCAGCCTGCTCACCCTGCAAGCCGGGCTGGCCGAACTGAAAGACCAGCCGGTGCTGTCATCAAACGCATTCCAGGGGCTGCAGGACACCTTGCAGGTATTTGTCGAACATCTGCCTGCTTCACCTGCGCCGGATCTTGCGAAGCAGATCAGGTTTCTGCAGGACACACTACATTCACTGATATCGAATGGTCAGCCACCGGCACTGGCTGCCGCCGATAGCTTGCTGGATGAGATTCACCGTACTGGCGAGGGGCTGGTCAAGTGGCTGCCCGCAGATATTGATATCGATGGCGAACTCTATTACTGGGCGCAGGCATTCGACCAGCAATCCCGCGCTCTGCGTGACGACCTGGGATTTTTAGTACCCGCACCGCGACAATTCAGCAACATCCCGACACTGACAGAATTGGCCAGCACGCGTGCAGTGGAGCGGCTCGGCGTCATCGACGCCTTGCTGGAGCGTTGCCGCAAACTGGCGGCGATGGACTTTGAATTTCTCTACGATACCTCGTGTGGCTTGCTGAGCATCGGCTACGACGTGGGCGAACGGCGCCGCGATCCGTCATGCTACGACCTGCTGGCATCGGAAGCGCGCCTGGCCAGTTTCCTGCTCATCGCGCAGGGCCAGGTTCCGCAGAAACACTGGTTCTCGCTCGGCCGCCTGCTGACCAGTCATGGCGGCGAGGTAAGCCTGATTTCGTGGAGCGGCTCGATGTTCGAGTACCTCATGCCGCAACTGATCATGCCCAGTTTCGACAACACCCTGCTGGAGCAGACCTGCAAGGCCGCCGTGTCGCGCCAGATCGAGTATGGCCGTCAACGCGCCGTGCCTTGGGGTATTTCCGAGTCCTGCTATAACGCCACCGATGCTGCCCAGGTCTATCAATACCGGGCCTTCGGCGTGCCCGGCCTGGGTTTCAAGCGCGGTCTGGGCGACGACCTGGTCATCGCGCCATACGCCAGCGCACTGGCGCTGATGGTGATGCCGCAGGCCGCGTGCCGCAACCTGCAGACGCTGGCGGAGCAGGGTTTCCTCGGCGCCTACGGCTTCTACGAGGCGGTCGATTACACGCCATCGCGTGTGCCGCGCGGCAAGCGTCACGCCATCGTGCGTAACTTCATGGCGCATCATCAAGGCATGAGCCTGTTGGCTTTCGAGCATGTATTGCTCGACCGGCCGATGCAGCGCCGCTTCATGTCAGACCCGCTGGTGCGCGCCACAGAATTGTTGCTGCAGGAGCGCGTGCCGAAGAAAGGCGCCACCCTGCACCCGCACGCGGCTGAAGTGAGCGCCACCGCGCGTCCGCCAGAGGCAGAGGCAGGCACGATCATGCGCGTGTTCACCGACCCGAACACCCCGATACCAGAAGTTCACCTGTTGTCCAACGGCAGGTGCCACGTCATGGTGAGCCATGCCGGCGGAAATTACAGCAACTGGCGCGGCCTGGCCGCCAACCGCTGGCGCGAGGACGCCACCTCAGACAGCTGGGGAACGTTCATTTACCTGCGCGATCGCGACACCGGACGATATTGGTCAAGCACGCATCAGCCGACCCTGCGCCAGGCCGATCACTACGAGGCGATCTTCGTGCAGGCGCGCGCCGAATACCGGCGGCGCGACCAGGCGATCGAAACGCACACCGAGATCAGCGTTTCACCTGAAGACGACGTTGTGATCCGCCGCGTCACCCTCACCAACCTGTCGTCCCGGCCCCGGCATATCGAGGTGACGAGTTACGCCGAGGTCGTGTTGGCGCCGTTGAATGCCGACCTTGCCCATCGCGCTTTCAGCAACCTGTTCGTGCAAACCGAAATCCTGCCCGGGCAGCAGGCGATCCTCTGTACGCGGCGCCCGCGTACACAGGGGGAGAAGGTGCCGTGGGGATTTCACCTGTTGACCACACCAGGAGCGGTTGCCGGCGAGTCATCTTATGAGACTGATCGTGCCCGCTTCATCGGCCGGGGGCGAACGGCGGCCAACCCGGTGGTGCTGGACAGCAGAGACAGCCCGCCGGGATTGTCGAATACCGATGGTTCGGTGCTCGATCCCATCGTTGCGATTCGCCGCACCCTTACCCTGACACCCGATGAATCGGCGACGGTGCAGATCATTTCCGGTATCGCGGACACGCGCGAAGGCGCTTTGGCTTTGATCGAGAAATATTGCGACCGGCACTTTGTCGAGCGTGCCTTTGAAATGGCCTGGTTCCACAGTCAGGAGGTGTTGCGCCACCTCAACGCAAGCGAAGCCGATGCGCAGGTCTTTGGCCGCCTGGCCAGCTCCGTCGTTTACAGCAGTGCGCTGCGCCGCGCTGCGCCCAGCGTTATTGCCCGCAACCAGTTGGGTCAGCCGGGACTGTGGCGCTTCAGCATCTCGGGCGACCTGCCGATCGTCCTGATACGAATCGGCGACCTGAACCGCATCGACCTGATCAAACAGGTGCTGCAAGCCCATGCCTACTGGCGCATGAAAGGTTTGGCTGCGGAGCTGGTGATCATCAACGAGGATTTCTCCGGCTATCGCGCGGTTCTGCATGACCTGATCATGGGGCTGATCAACGCAGGTCCCGATGCGCAAATTATCGGCAAACCGGGCGGGGTCTTCGTGTTGCGCGCCGAAGAACTGTCCGGGGATGAACGGGTTTTGTTCCAGACCGTCGCCCGCATCGTGTTCACCGACACGGCCGAAACCCTGATCGAGCAGGTGGAACGCCGCCTGTCGGCAGAGCGTGTGTCCGACCGTTTCGAACCCGTGCTGCAAGCGGCGGTTGAGCGTATCCATCCGCTACCCGAGCGCGAACGCATCTTCTGCAACGGACTGGGGGGCTTCACGCCCGATGGGCACGAATATGTCATCACCCTTGAGCCAGGGCAGAATACGCCGGCGCCGTGGGCCAATGTTATCGCCAGCCCGCACATCGGCACGGTCGTCAGCGAGGGTGGGAGTGCCTACACCTGGGTGGGAAACGCGCACGAATTCCGTCTGACCACCTGGCACAATGATCCGCTCTCCGACAGTAGTGGTGAGGCGTTCTACATTCGTGATGAGGAAACGGGCGCATTCTGGTCGCCGGCACCGCTGCCGGCCCGTGGAAAATCCGGCTATGTATGCCGGCACGGCTTCGGCTACAGCGTGTTTGAGCATTACGAAGCCGGTATTGCCTCGGAACTCTTTACCTACGTCGCGATGGACGCAGCGGTGAAATTCGTGGTGGTCAAGCTGCACAACCATTCGAAGCGCACGCGCCGATTGACGCTGACCGGATATTGGGAACTGGTGCTCGGTGAGTGGCGACATGCCAATCTGATGCACATTGTGACCGAAACGGATGCCGGCAGCGGGGCACTGTTTGCCCGCAATGCTTATGGCCGGGAATGCGCCAATCGGGTGGTTTTTGCGCAAGTCAGCGATGCTCATTCAGGTGGGACGGGGCGTACGGTGACAGGAAGCCGCACCGAGTTCATTGGCCGCAACGGCTCGCTGTCCAGTCCGGCGGCGATGCAGCGCAAGCATCTATCGAACCGGACCGGTGCGGGTTTCGATCCGTGCGCCGCGATCCAGACCCAGATCAAACTGGCCGAAGGGCAGGAGAGCGAGATCGTGTTCGTGTTTGGTGCAGCGCGCGACAGCGACGAAGCACAACATTTCATCCAGCGCTTCTGTGGGCCGATTCGCGCGCGGCAGGCATTGGAGGCGGTGTGGGGATACTGGAACCATACCTTGGGCGCGGTGCACGTGGAAACGCCGGACCCCGCGCTGAACGTGCTGACCAACGGCTGGCTGATGTACCAGACGCTATCCAGCAGGTTGTGGGGCCGTAGCGGGTATTACCAGTCCGGCGGCGCCTACGGCTTTCGCGACCAATTGCAGGACACCATGGCGCTGCTCCATGCGACACCCTGGCTTGCCCGCGAGCAGTTGATCCGTTGCGCCGAACGCCAGTTCCTTCAGGGCGACGTGCAGCACTGGTGGCATCCGCCCAACGGGCAAGGGGTGCGCACTCATTTCTCGGATGACTATCTGTGGCTGGCATATGCCACCTGCCGTTATGTGCAGGCGACCGGCGACACGGGTGTTCTGGACGAGTCAGTGCATTTCCTCGATGGTCGCGAATTGAATCCAGAAGAGGAGGCTTACTACGACCAGCCGCAACGTTCGACTGAAGCAGCAAGCCTGTATGAGCATTGCGTGCGTGCCATCAAGCATGGCTTGCGCTTCGGCGCACATCAGTTGCCGCTGATGGGTTGTGGCGACTGGAACGATGGCATGAATCTCGTCGGCCGTGACGGCAAGGGCGAGAGCGTCTGGCTGGCCTGGTTCCTGTACGAGAATCTTGAACTGTTTGCCGGGCTGGCGCGTGGCCGGGGCGATGCGGCCTTCGCCGAATCCTGCGGCGCGCAGGCTGCCCTGCTGCGCAACAACATCGAGACCCATGCCTGGGACGGCGCCTGGTACCGGCGCGCCTATTTTGACGATGGCACACCGTTAGGCTCGTCCAGCAATGACGAATGCCAGATCGATTCGATCAGCCAGAGCTGGGCGGTCATTTCGGGCGGCGGCGATCCCATACGAGCCCGCCAGGCCATGGCGGCGGTGGACCAGCGCCTGGTGCGGCGCGACACACAGCTGATCCAGCTGCTCGACCCGCCTTTCGATAAATCCGGCCTTGAACCCGGTTACATCAAGGGCTACGTGCCCGGCGTGCGCGAGAACGGCGGCCAATACACCCATGCCGCGATCTGGTCCACGATGGCGTTTGCCATGATGGGTGAGCGGGAACGGGCGTGGGAATTGTTCGCCATGCTCAACCCCGTCAATCACGGCAGCACGCCTGCGGAGATCGAACGCTACAAGGTCGAGCCTTACGTCATGAGCGCGGATATTTACGCTACGCCGCCCCACACAGGCCGGGGGGGCTGGACCTGGTACACCGGGGCAGCGGGCTGGATGTACCGGCTGAGCGTGGAAACGCTGCTGGGCCTGCAACTGGAAGTGGACCACCTGCGCATTGCACCGTGCATCCCGGCCCACTGGGAGTCGTACAAAATCCATTATCGTTATCGTGAGACCTTCTATCACATCACTGTCAAGCTTGTCGGCGAGCATTCGGAACAGGCGGTCGGCGTGACGGTGGACGGCGTCGAACACCCCGGCAAACTCATTCCGCTGCTCGACGACCGCCAGGATCACGCGGTCGAAGTGAGAATAATCGCGCTTCAATAATCCTAGAAAAAGCAGTTAACCACGGAGTTCACGGAGAACACGGAGTAAAAACAATAGATAGCATGATATTTGGCAATCACCCGTTGGGTGAGGCCATAAATTTCCTCAAACTGCCTTTCTCTGTGCTCTCCGTGCCCTCCGTGGTTGTCGAACTGAGGTTTTTAGGATAATCCAAGGAGATAAACATGAACATGACTTTAAGCCTCGCCCCGCTGGTTTCACTGCTTGCCGGCATTCTCATTCTGCTTGTGCCGCGTCTGCTCAATTACATCGTCGCGATTTATTTGATTATTATCGGCTTGATCGGGTTGTTCGGCGGGAGCGGTTTGCATATACGGTGATGGCGGGAGCCGATTCCGGGCATGGGGAGCGCGCCATGAGCGGTAACACGCCAAGGGTGCAAAACGTGTATGCTGCATGCATGGTCATGCCCATTTGGACGGCCATTCAGAGACCGCACATGGATACCCCGCACAGCCCCAACCAAAACCATCTTCTCGCTGCCCTGCCCACGGCTGAATTCGAGCGCATCGCGCCTTATCTGGAGTTGGTCGCGATGCCGCTGGGCGAAGTTCTTTACGAATCCGGCGGCCAGTTGCAGCACGCCTATTTCCCGGCCACTGCCATCGTTTCCCTGCACTACGTGATGGAGAACGGCGCATCATCCGAAATCGCGGGGGTAGGCAACGAGGGTGTGCTCGGTATTTCACTTTTCATGGGCGGCAACACCACGCCCAGCCGGGCCATCGTGCAGACCGCGGGCCACGGCTACCGGCTGAAGGCGCGCTTGCTGAAGGAGGAATTCAATCGCGCCGGGCCGATGATGCGTTTGATGCTGCGTTACACCCAGGCATTGATTACCCAGATATCCCAAACTGCGGTCTGCAACCGGCATCATTCGGTGGAGCAGCAGCTGTGTCGCTGGCTGTTGCTGACCCTTGATCGCTTGCCCTCGAACGAATTGACCATGACACAGGAACTGATTGCCAGCATGCTCGGCGTGCGCCGCGAAGGCATCACGGAAACCGCCGGGAATCTGCAGCGCGCGGGTTTGATCAGTTACCGCCGGGGTCACATCACCGTAATTGATCGATCGGGATTAGAAACCCGCGTGTGCGAATGCTATGCGGTGGTCAAAAACGAATTCGATCGCTTGCTGTGCGATGTGCGTAATCGCCAGGAATTTTCCTCAGCCAGTGGTTAATCCCTGGCACTGCTTGATGCTTTGCATAAATTTGCCCTGCTGTGTGCGATAACGCACGGAGCGCGGCAGGTTTTATCGCTATGATGAAACATGACTGCTCAAATTCGTCCACGGACTTGCCCCCTGGTGACTGCAAGCAAACGCATGCTTTTTTGGCGCAGGATGAGCTTGGCAGGGCGGGCACATATACCCACCTTGCCGGGCTTTATTTAACAGAGATAAACCATGTCCAAAAAAATCCGTGATGCCGCTATTGCCAACCCCGCAGCTGGGGCGGCGAAGGGCATCACCGAGGTCCGGCGCCAGGAGGCCTTGCTTAAAACCGGGGCCTTGCAGAACGCGATTCTGAACAGCGCCAACTTTTCGAGTATCGCTACCGACGAGAAGGGCGTTATCCAGATCTTCAACGTCGGCGCCGAGCGCATGCTGGGCTACTCGGCAGCCGATGTCCTGAACAAGATCACCCCGGCCGACATTTCCGATCCGCAGGAATTGATCGCGCGCGCGCAAGCGCTCAGCATCGAGCTGGAAACCCCGATTGCGCTGGGCTTCGAGGCCTTGGTGTTCAAAGCCTCACGCGGCATCGAGGACATCTACGAGCTGACTTACGTCCGCAAGGATGGCAGCCGCTTTCCAGCGGTGGTGTCGGTCACGGCGCTACGCGATGCTCAAGGCAAAATCATCGGCTACCTGTTGATTGGCACTGATAATACCGCGCGCAAGCGGGTGGAAGCCGAGCGGGCGCAGCTCCTTGAGGCGCTGCAAAATAAAAACGTCGAGCTGGAGAGCGCCAAATTCGTGGCGGAAAAAGCCAACCTTGCCAAATCGGATTTCCTTTCCAGCATGAGCCATGAACTGCGCACCCCGCTCAATGCCATCCTCGGCTTTGCCCAGTTGCTGGAGGCGGGTTCACCGCCACCCACGCCCACCCAGATTATCAGGCTGCACCAGATTACCAAGGCGGGATGGTATCTGCTGGAACTGATCAACGAAATCCTCGATCTCGCGGTGATCGAGTCCGGCAGGCTATCGCTGTCGCGAGAACCGGTGTCGCTGATCGAGGTCCTGCGCGAATGCCAGGCCATGATCGAACCGCAGGCGCAACAACACGGCATCCAGTTAAGCTTTTCCCCTTGCGATCACAGCTGGTTTGCCCATGCCGACCGAACCCGGGTCAAGCAGGTTGTGATCAACCTGCTCTCCAATGCGATCAAATACAACCGCGAGCATGGAACGGTAGCGGTGGAGTGCACCGCGAGCACCCCGGAACGTATCCGCATCAGTGTCATAGACAGCGGTGAGGGATTGGCCCCCAAAAAGCTGGCGCAGCTATTCCAGCCGTTCAATCGTCTCGGGCAAGAGTCCGGCTCCGAGGAAGGGACGGGCATCGGTCTGGTGGTCACCAAGCGGCTGGTCGAACAGATGGGAGGCGCCATCGGCGTGGAAAGCACCGTCGGCGTGGGCAGCGAATTCTGGATCGAGCTGATCCGGGACGTTACGCCCCACCTTGCCGCTGGAAGCACAATGCCCGCTGAACTTGCACCGCAAGCCCAGGGAAATACCCAGCAAAGCGCGGCGCGGCGCACCCTGCTCTATGTGGAAGATAATCCGGCCAACCTGATGCTGGTCGAACAGATCATTGCGGGCTGCCCACATATGCACATGCTGAGCGCGCACGATGGCAATCTCGGCATCGCGCTTGCACGTGCCCATCTCCCGGACGTGATCCTGATGGACATCAATCTGCCTGGCATCAGCGGTTACCAGGCGCTGAAAATCCTGCGCGAAGATCCGTTAACGGCGAACATCCCGGTGCTTGCCATCAGTGCCAATGCCATGCCACGCGATATCGACAGAGGCCTGGAAGCAGGGTTCTTCCGCTATCTTACCAAGCCGATCAAGGTCAACGAATTCACGGAGGCGCTGGATAGGGCGCTGGAGCTTGTGGAAACAGAGTCAGACGGAACAATTACCTCGGAATCCCTGTGATGGTCAGTGCTACCGATTTTCATAATGCCCGCATTCTGATCGTGGACGATCAGGAAGCCAATGTGCGGTTGCTGGAACAAATGTTGCGTGAAGCCGGCTATCGGTGCATTACGACGACGATCGATCCGCATGCCGTCTACGCGTTGCACCGCGACAACCACTACGACCTGATTCTGCTCGATCTGCAGATGCCCGGCATGGATGGTTTCCAGGTGATGGAGGGCCTGAAGGAAATTGAAATCGACGGCTACCTTCCGATCCTCGTGATTACGGCCCAGCCGGGCCACAAGCTGCGGGCGCTGACCGCCGGCGCGAAGGATTTCATCAGCAAACCCTTTGACATGATGGAAGCCAGGACGCGCATTCACAACATGCTGGAAGTGCGCTTGCTGTACAAGCAACTCGAGGATTACAGCCGTGAGATGGAAACCCTGGCGCTGCATGACCCGCTGACGGGGTTGCCGAACAGACGGCTGTTGATTGACCGGCTTTCGTTGTCCATCGCCCATGCGCGCAGGAACAAACGCATCATGGCGGTGATGTATCTGGATCTGGACGGGTTCAAGGAGATCAACGACACCCTGGGCCACGATGCGGGCGATGCGCTGCTGAGCCTGGCCGCCGCTCGCCTGGTGGCCGCGGTGCGGCAAGAGGACACGGTGGCGCGCCTGGGTGGCGACGAATTTGTGATTGCGTTGTGGGAATTAAGTCATGCCGAGGATGTGGCCGATCTGGCGTCAAAAGTGATTCAGGCCGTGTCACAACCCTATCGCATTCAAGGCCGCGACATGAGCATGACGGCCAGCGTCGGTATCAGCATTTATCCCGCGCATGGCGAGGAGGTGGAGACGCTGATGAAGAGCGCTGACCTGGCCTTGTATGAGGCCAAGCGCACCGGCAAGGGTGATTATCGCATCGCAGAGCGGCCTGTTGGCAAGGCGAGTTGTTGACGTAACCTCCCCCATGGGGCTGAATCTCAGTGCAAATAAAAAAAACGGATAAATACGATGATTAGCGAACATGAAATTTTTAACGCCAGCATTTTGATCGTTGACGATCAGGAGGCCAACGTGCAGTTGCTGGAGGAAATACTGCACGATGCCGGCTATGCTTGCGTTGCGACGACGATAGACCCCTATGCCGTCTGCGAACTGCATCGCAAAAACCGCTATGACCTGATCCTGCTCGACCTGCAGATGCCCGGCATGGATGGCTTTCAGGTGATGAAAGGCCTGAATGAAATCGAAACGGATGGCTACCTTCCGGTACTCGTGATCACCGCCCAACCCGATCACAAGCTGCGTGCGCTCGCCGCCGGCGCGAAAGATTTTGTCAGTAAACCGTTTGATCTGGTCGAAGTTCAGACGCGTATTCGTAACATGCTGGAAGTGCGGCTATTGTATAAAAAACTCGAGATTTCCAACAAGGTACTGGAACAGACGGTGCTGGAACGCACCGCCGAACTACGTGAAAGTGAAGCGCGTTTTCGCCGTCTCACCGAGCTGTCATCCGACTGGTATTGGGAGCAGGACGAAAACGGGCATTTCACCAGGATTTTTGGCCCGGTGCTTGAAATGCTCGGAATCCAGGTTGACGACGCGCTGGGTGAAGCAGGGGATGACCAGGGGGCGCGCTGGAATGAGGGCGAGCGCAAGATACTGGAGGCGAACCTGGCCGCCAGACGGCCGTTTCTGGATTTCGTTTACAGCCGTACCAATCCGGACGGCTCGCTGCAATATTTTATGGTGAGCGGGGAGCCGATGTTCGATGCCTCCGGCCGCTTTACCGGCTATCGCGGAATCGGCAAGGACGTGACGGAAACAATGGGTGTCAAACTTGAACCGCATCCGACAGGCTGCTAGACCCCTTTTTCAGCCCGGCCCTATGTGCGACAGCGAACAGATATTAATTAGAGAAACCCGGATCATTTGTTCATCCTGCTCTTCCAACCAAATGCCAGCTTTCCTTGGAAATCAACAGCTTGTAGGTCGGGCTTTAGCCCGAAATTTCGGGCTGAAGCCCGACCTACGATTTAATGGATTATTTGGGTTAAAGTTAACTCGCCATCAAGAATCACTAACAACAGGAGATTCAACATGAAACGTTTTCTGATTGCAGCGGTGCTAGCCGCTGCCACCGTCACCACCCCGGCACTTGCCGCCGATGTGGGCGTCTCGATCAGCATCGGCGACCCCGGCTTCTATGGCCGGCTCGACATCGGCGATTACCCGCCGCCACAAGTGATCTATCGTCAGCCGAGGGTCATCCAGCGGGTACCGATGGACCGCCCGCCGGTCTATTTGCGCGTGCCCCCTGGTCACGCCAAAAATTGGAGCAAGAACTGCCGCAAATACAATGCTTGTGGCGAGCGGGTCTACTTTGTGAAAGATAGCTGGTATAACCGCGAATATGCGCCGCGTTACCGCGAACAGCACCGTGATCGCCGGGATGAACGCAGGGATGACAATCGTGGCAAGCAAAAATATGACCGCCAAGGCAACGATCGCGGCCATGGCCGTAATTAAGGTATTGGCGTAACAACCAGATCTGGCTCATACAAACCCTGCTTCGGCAGGGTTTTTTTGTTTGTACGCCAGCGTACAGACGCGACATGACATTCGCGATAAATTGATTTCCATCGAGGCTGGAAAATTGCCATGCCGCAATGCAAATCCGTGCATAGGCGCCAGTCGCGAAAATCAACTCACGCTAAGGAGACGAAAATGAACTGGGATCGTATCGAAGGAAACTGGAAACAATTGAAGGGCAATGTCAAAGAGCAGTGGGGCAAGCTCACCGATGATCATCTGGATGTGATTGCCGGCAAGCGCGACCAGCTTTCTGGAAAGATTCAGGAGGTATATGGCATCACCAAGGACGAAACAGAGAAGCAGATTTCCGATTGGCAGGCGCGTCAGAAAGATCAGCCTCAGTAAAGCGATACATGGGTGGGTGCATATGCCGCAACCCACCGTTTCACCCTGTTGGGCAACTCAAAGGAATCATCATCATGAATAAAATCAATATCAGTTCGATCGTACTGGCAATCAGTCTTGCATATGGCGTTAATGCCATGGCGGAAAACATGCCGAAGAGCGAATACAAGGCTGCCGAGAAAAACATCGAGGCCGAGTACAAGTCCGCAAAGGCGGCTTGTTCTTCATTGGCCGATAACGCCAAGGATATTTGCGTGGCCGAAGCGAAAGGCAAGGAAAGTGTCGCAAAAGCTGAGCTTGATGCGGCCTATAAGCCTTCTAAAAAAGCTAGCTACGGAGTCAGTGTTGCCAAGGCAAAAGCGGAATACGCGGTGGCTAATGAAAAGTGTGATGACAAGGCTGGCAACGTCAAGGATGTGTGCGTGAAAGAAGCGAAAGCCGCCTTGGTAAGCGCCAAAGCCGACGCCAAAACACAGTTGAAAACCTCGGAGGCAAACGCGACAGCCAAAGAGGAAACTTCCTCGGCACGTCAGAAAGCTGCGGAAAAAGGCAGCGAAGCACGTCATGACGCGGCGGCTGACAAGCGTGATGCAGAATATAAAGTGGCGAAAGAAAAATGCGATGCACTGGCGGGCGACGCCAAGGAACTTTGCATGACCGAAGCAAAAACGCACTACGGAAAATAAACAACCAGGCCAGGAATTTTCCTGGCCCAGTTGTTTGACACAGAGGTACCAGCAACACAAGGTGATGATCGAGGGCTACACCGACAATGCCGGTGGTGACAGCTTCAATCAGGCGCTCTCAGACCGGCGTGCCAATGCCGTGCGCGTGGCTTTGCTTGACATGGGAACCAGCAGTGACCGCATCACCACGCGTGGTTATGGTGAAGCGTTTCCGGTTGCCGGCAACGACACTGCCGCCAGTCGCCAATTGAATCGGCGCGTGGAAATCATCCTTTCCGACGAAAACGGCAATATCGTCCCACGCTAGGCGTTAGCGTGAACTCGCGCAGCGAGCCTTCGTCCCCCTCTCCCGCAAGCGGGGGAGGGTTGGGGTGGGGGAAACGGCCATGGCGATTTTCATCATTCTGGGTTGCACCGTTGCCATGGCCGTTAGAGGGAAATCCTGGTCTACGCATTAAGACCAGGCCAGTTTTTTGTTGATATACAAGGAGAACGAAATGTCACTGGGAACCATTTTATTGATCATTGTTTTGCTGATGCTGGTCGGGGCGTTTCCTGCCTGGCCGCACAGCAGGTCGTGGGGTTATGGTCCGAGCGGAGGTCTCGGGCTGGTATTGATCATCCTGCTTGTTTTATTGGTGCTGGGACGATTGTAATTTTGAAAAAACTGCCCGCTCTGTACGCTATCGCACAGAGCGGGATTGAAAAGAAGCGGACCATCATTAAACGATCTAAAGAAGCTCGTGCAGGGTTTGATGCAATTGATGAATTCGCGCGGCAGGGTCGTTTGAAACGCCAGGGAAGTCAGGATTTTACAATCGTGGCTCAAGCCCAGGCTCTTTTATCTACAAGGAGATTAGCATCATGAAACAACTTAAAATCATTTCCACCCTTATCCTGGCTGTCATGTTTGCGACGTTGCTGGGTTGCGCCTCGACGTCCAAACAGGAAAGCACAGGCGAATACATTGACGATAGCGTGATCACGACCAGGGTAAAGGCCGCGGTATTTCAGGAATCCACTTTGAAATCTGCTGAAATTAACGTCGAAACTTACAAGGGTGTGGTTCAGTTGAGCGGATTCGTCAATTCAGCAGCGGATATTAACAAGGCGGTCGAAATTACACGCAGCATCAAGGGCGTGACCTCCGTCAAGAATGACATGCGAGTCAAGAGTAAATAGTAAATTCGCATATTTAATTACGTTTAATCGGGAGTGGCGAAAATGCTTGGAACTATTGCGGTTATCTTGATTATCCTCTGGTTGCTAGGCTTGGTCTCCTCCTACACCATAGGCGGGTTCATCCACATTCTTCTGGTCGTCGCGATCATAATTATTTTGCTACGCGTCATCCAGGGTCGACGCTTGTAACGATCCCGGGTTTTTCCATGCAGCGAGGTGGCCGGGCAGGGTGAGTTGATTGTTGGCGATTTCTGCTTTACCCGGCTTCCTTGATGCCAAAACAAGTGCCCTTCTAGTGGAGAAAATATTATGAACGCAGTCAAGATGTTGGCAATCGCGCTGATCGTGGCCGGTGGCTTGGGATTGGCCTATGGCGGTTTCACCTACACCAAGGATACACATCAGGCCAAAATAGGCCCGATAGAGCTATCGGTTCAGGAGAAGGAAACAGTAAATGTCCCGATCTGGGCCGGGGTAGGGGCGATCGTGGCAGGGGTTTTCCTGCTTTTAATGCGCGAGAAGTAGAAAAAATGAGCCAATTAATTTCATGTTTTTCCCGTTTTTAATGGCTAAAGCGCAAAACATAACGAGAGGAGTCCACCATGAATACGATAGAACGAGCAACCGAGAAAAGCATGGAAAAATTATCCGACGACGTGGTCGCCGACTTCAAGGAAGTGCTGGCCGATACGGAAGCGCTGCTGAAAGCGACGGCAGATCAGGGCGGTGAGAAACTGGCCGAAGTGCGTGCCAAGGCGGAGGAATCTCTCAGAGTTGTGAAAGCCAGGATGGCTGAGGCGCAGGCGGAATTGCTGGTCAAAACCAAAGCGGCAGCCAAGGCTACCGACGTTTATGTCCATGAAAATCCATGGAAAGCCATTGGCGTCGCCGCAGGCTTCAGCCTGGTAATCGGCCTGCTCCTCGGCCGCCGCTAGTCGTTAGCAGGCCGACAGGGCTTTGATAGGTTCAGGATGCGCTCGTACGTTTCCTTGTCGGCCCGGTAACAACTGCAGGATGCGGCTTCCAGGCCAGCGTTGTCGTTAATCCTGACATCACCCCGGCTATAGCTGATCAGCCTCTTCTTCTGCAGCGAACCCGCTGCCTTGGTAATACCAACGCGACGCACGCCCAGCATATGGGCAAGAAATTCATGGGTGATATGAAACGCATTTGAGTGAGCCCGGTCTTGCATCATCAGAAGCCAACGGGCAAGACGCTCTTCTACTACATGGAAGCGGGCGCAAGCAGCCGTTTGCGTCAGTTGGATCATCAATACATGGATGTAACGGTTCAGCTCCTGTTGCAGCGCAACGCAGTGTTTCAGTTCACTGTGGAAGCGTTCTGCATCCATGCGCCATGCATTGCCTGAGCCCTGCACCACGGCATGCAGTGAGCTAACAGCCACACCGAGCATGATGGGAATGCCGAACATGCCCTCACTGCCGACCAAGGCTACCTCAAGGCTGTTGTGACAGTCGATTGGCGTCATCAGTGAAATATAGCTATCGGTGGGGAAATAAACGTGGCGAATTATCTGATTTGGCTGGCAGAGAATATTGCCGAAAACCAGCTCGACTTGCTCACAGCCAGACAACAAATGTTGGCGATCTTTGCGACAAAGCGCGGCAAGCAGACTGTTTTCCGCAGGGATATGTTCCTCAGAGGGCACTCGACTCTCCTGAGTTCTCTTGAATGAATGGAAAAAACTGCGCACCTCATCGTTAGCCGTCAGACATGAAGTGACATGGCGCTTCGAGGTGGTAACACTTCGACAAGCGTAAGCTGAAGCGCTAGCTAGTTCTGTACGCTGGCAAACATAACGCGTAATTTTCCATCATTAAGGTTTAACCCAAATAATCCATCAACTTGTAGGTCGGGCTTCAGCCCGAAATTCCGGGCTAAAGCCCGACCTACAAGCTGTTGATTTTATTGTCGATTACAAGGTTTAAATCACCGGCTTTAGCTGAAAAAATGGTCAGGATTCATGCAATTGAGAAAGGACTGGCATGCATTATCCCCCTTGAAAGGGGAGGGTTAGCCCGGCGGCCTGGGGGAAGAGGCGCTTACAGCCAGTGTGCCCACAAACGCGCCGCCCTTTCCTTGATGCGGGCGCCGATTGAACGTTTTCTCCACGTTTCAAGCGTAACGGGTTGGGACGATGCCAGGTCTTTCTCGAACAGGGTCTGCATTTGTGCGCCGAAATCCTGCCCCAGCATGACGGCATTGATTTCCTGGTTGTTGACGAAACTACGCCAGTCGAGATTGGTTGAGCCTACGGTTGACCAGACACCGTCTATGAGCGCGGTTTTGGCATGCAGCAATGCATCTTGCCGCTGGTAGATTTTTACGCCGGCGCTGAGCAACTCATCGTAAAAAGAACGCGATGCGTAATATACCAGTGACGAATCTATTTTTTCGGGCAACAACAGCCTCACGTCCACGCCACGCTGAACCGCCTCCTTCAATGCGGCAAGCAGTTGCGGATCGGGGACAAAATAGGCATTGGTCAGAAAAACCCGGGTTTCCGCACTATTGATGGCGGAGAGCAAGGTTGCATAGATCTGGCTGTAAGGCTCCTCGGGCGAACTGCCGATGGCACGCACAACCTCGTTGCCTTTTCTACCCGGTTCAGGGAAATAGTCCCTGGGCGCCAATGGTTCGCCCTTTTGCTCGCTCCATGTCGCCATGAACAGTTTCTGGAATTCGCTGACAACTGGCCCAGCCATGCGTAAATGGGTATCACGCCATGGTAGATTGTCTTTGGTTGATTTAAATCTGCCGAATGACCCGCTGGAATATACGCTGCTGATATTGATACCGCCGACAAAGGCGACCTGCCCGTCCACGATCAATAATTTACGGTGATCACGCCGGTTTACGTCCCATCCTTTACGTGTAATGAGCGGGTTAACCGGATTGAATTCCAGAATATTCACACCGCTTTCTTTCAATGGCTCGAAGAACGCTTTAGGTGTGCTGATCGCTCCCACGCTATCGTATATGAAGTTTACCTGCACACCGCTGCGTTGCTTGCTGATTAATAGCTCGGCAAAGCGCCGCCCGATCTCATCATCATCGATGATGTAGGTCTCCATGTTGACATGGTCCTGCGCGTTCTCTATCGCGGCGAACATGGATTGATAAGTTGCCGGGCCATCGATTAGCAAATCCACCTTGTTGCCCACCACCAGCGGGCTACCGGCAATCTCTGCTTCCCGTGCCAGATGTTTTTCGAAGATATTGGTGTCTGCGCCATTGCGTTCAAGTCTGGCGAGAATTGCCTTGCTCTGCTGAGCAGTCAAGGGGCCATGCGCGCCATCGAGCTGCACCGGATGCGATGGCCGCAGCGCCATGTCGGGCACCATGGCGGGTATTGAGCTGCAACTTGCGAGAAGCGCCAGGCAAAGCGCGGCTGCAAGTTTTTCGATACTCGCATGCCCAATTTTCTTCATATGCACTCGTGTCTTTTTCAGGCAGTCATCATGCTCCGCCCGCACAATGAAGAAAAGACAAATCAGAATATTCGTCGTTGCCGGGGCAAGTCCAGGCGCTATGGCACATATGCACAAGGGTTGAAGGGACGCGATGCGATAGAACGCTTTTCGTCCCGTGATACGGCAATGTCTGTCCTCATGTCATGAGTCCTGGCTTGCGTGGCATTCACATCGGGTAGCAGACGATTGAATTCTGTTTTGACTGTTTGGTAGCACTCGCAGGCCCGATCCTCCAATCCAGACCGTTCAATAATCGTGACGTGTCCACGGCGGCAGCCAATAAGCCCTGCGTGCTGCAATTTCCCGGCGGCCTCCGTGATGCCCTCGCGACGCACGCCGAGCGAACTGGCAATCAATTCATGTGTCAGGGTCAATTCGTTCGAGGGCGATCGGTCGAGATTTAACAACAGCCAGCGGCAAACTTGCTGCTCCATCGAATGATGCCGATTGCACACTGCGGTCTGGGACATCTGTGTCATCAGTGCCTGGGTGTAATGCAGCAACAAATCATGCAATGCGCTGGTACGGCGCCCCCCGGCACGATTGAATTTGTCCTTCAGCACCTGCGCCCTCAGCCGGTAGGCATAGCCCGCGCACAGCGCCATGGCTCGATGGGGCATGCTTTCTCCGCCCGTGATGAGCGCAACGCCGAGCATTCCCTCATTGCCGACCCCGGCGATTTCGGCTGATGCGCCATCCTCCATCACATAGAGCAGGGACACAATGGCAGTCGCGGGGAAATAGACATGGTGCGACGGGCAGCCGGACTCATAAAGTGTTTCACCGAGCGGCATCTGGACCAGTTCAAGATGAGGAGACAGATAATCGTATTCGGCTGCGGGCAGTGCGGCGAGAAGGTGGTTTTGTCGTGGGGTGCACAAGTCAGACATGTAAATCTCCCTAACGGTCATGGCGAAACGCCGCCCCGAATCATGAAACGACGTTTCGCAATGTCCGTTTTCCTCTCTCCTTGCTCTATGTGGAGTTATCTGCGGCAGCGCTGATCTATGCCCTGGCCCAGGGCAACGTCATTTTGACATAGCGTAAGCCACTGAAAGTCTGGAAGTAAATACCACGCAGTATGTATTGCCAAGTGCTACATGAGCGCATCCAATGAGTGAGCAATTCCGGCAGCATCAGGTATTGGCGGATGCCATATAAATATTCATCACGACCCGCTTCTGTGCGATACCGCACAGAAGTCTTGGGCAAGAGCGGCTAGCATGCAGCAAGTTGGAGTTGGTTTCGCATTGTCGTCGACAACCATGACTCTGGCCCTGGTTATCGAACTGGAGGTCACAAAATGAAAATTCGCTATGTATTCATGGTGCTGGGGATGTTGTTGTACTCGATGGCATCCTCCGCTGCTCAGGTGAGCGTCGGCATTTCGCTGCCAAACGTAAGCATCGGAATCAACCTGCCGGCATACCCGCAACTCGTCCGCGTGCCAGGTTACCCGGTCTACTATGCGCCACGGCTGGAAGCCAACTTCTTTTTTTACGACAGCATGTACTGGGTTTACCAGGACGATAACTGGTACGCGAGTTCCTGGTACAACGGCCCCTGGGGGCTCGTGGCGCCGGAGTTTGTGCCTGTGTTCATCCTGCGAATTCCCGTGAGTTACTACCGCCAGCCGCCTGCGTATTTCCGTGGATGGCAGTCTGATGCGCCGCCACGTTGGGGTGATCACTGGGGCCGTGATTGGGAGCAGCGCAGAGGCGGCTGGGACAGGTGGGACCGCCGCGCGGCCCCGGCCCCGGCTCCGCTGCCAAGCTACCAGCGAAAATATTCAGGGGATCGCTATCCCCGCCAACTGGAGCAACAACAGCAGCTCCAGCAGCGGAATTACCGTTACCAGGCGCGTGACCCGGTAGTGCAGCAACACTATCAGGAACGGGCGGGGCAAAGAGCTCCGGCCCAACGGGAAATGCAGGTTCGCCCGGAAGTTCAGGATCGTGGGCAGCAGCCACAGCCAAGGCTGGACCCGCGTGAGCAGCAGGCGCCAAAATCGCAGGGGCGGGAAGAAAAACAGCAAGGCAAGGACGCCACGCGCGAGCAGAAACGCAAACAAGAGCAGGAGCAGGAGCGGGGTCGTGGCCGCAATGAGTAACAAGCTTATGTGCGACACCGCACAGACCGTATTTGATTTTGCGATTAACCTGCAATCATCAAATCAGGAGGTTTTATGAAAACACCCCAAATACTAATCGCAGTCTTTCTCGCTACGTCAGCCCTGATGAGTGGTTGCGCGAATACCTATTCTCCCCCCGTGTCATCCGCACCATCCTATTCCAATACCACTTATGGCGTGATCGATGCGATCGAGATCACTCGTGAGAGCAGCAGCGGGATAGGCGGCAGCGGGATAGGCGCTGGCGCCGTCATCGGCGGTGTCGTGGGCGGAGTGCTCGGACACCAGGTCGGTGAAGGCACAGGCAAGGATGTCGCGACCGTGGCCGGCGTGGTAGGTGGCGCAATGGCCGGACACCAGATAGAAAAGAGTAACAGGCAGCAACAAGATGCATATCGCATACGGGTGCGCCTTGACAACGGCGGGTATCAAACCGTGACGCTGCAGAGCATAGGCGACTTGCGCGTCGGAGACCGGGTCCGTGTCGAGAATGACCGCGTGTCTCGCTACTAACACGTAATGAATTGCCGGCGGCCCGCTGCGCGACCGGATTTAAAGTTTCAGTTTAACAAAGGGAAATAACATGAAAACCTCACGAATCATTCTTAATGCGCTGGCCATGGCTTCTTTAACCTTCGCTGGCATGGCTTCCGCCCATGAAGTCGCCAAGGAAGGTTACCTGATCGATACCCGCGGCAATGTGGTCAAGAACAATTACAACGAGTGCTGGAAAACCGGCTACTGGACACCGGCCATGGCGATTGCAGAATGCGATCCGGATCTGATCAAGAAAGAAGAGCCAAAAATGGCTGAAGCCAAGGTCCCCGCTGTAGTCCCTGCCACCGGCCCGGAAAAAGCGGCTTTCGCCGCCATTACCCTGCAAGCCGAAACGCTGTTTGACTTCGACAAGTCTGTCATCCGCGCTGACGGCCAGAAAATTCTGGACGATGAAGTCGTTAGCAAGATGAAGCAATATCCGCAAGTCGAAGTGGTACTGGTGACCGGCCACGCCGACCGCATCGGTACCGATGCCTACAATCAGAAGCTCTCCCAGCGCCGTGCAGATGCTGTTAAGGCTTACCTGGTTGGCCAGGGCATTGAAGACAAGCGCATTGAAACCGCGGCCAAAGGCGAGGCCGCGCCGGTTGTTCCCTGTGATGACGTGAAGGGCAAAGTCAGCGGCAAGAACAAGAAGCTGGTCGAGTGCCTGCAACCCAATCGCCGTGTCATGGTGGAAGTAAGGGTTCAGAAGCCAACCCAGAAGTAAAGCTCGCCCCCAAATGTTCCGCAGGAAGTAAAGGCCAGCCAATTCATTTTTGGTTGGCCTTTTGTTTTTATTGCGGCATGGATCAAGCTTCATTCGCACGAAACGTGGCACGCAACCGTAGTGCCAGAAACCAAACGGATCATGGCCGTTCCATTTGAGTACTTTTCATCAGCACGCTTTGTGGCGGCGCTCTCGACACGAACGGTTCGGGAGGGTTAAACTGCACTCTTTTTGCGGGAATTGGCTTCATGCTTAAAGGCAGTCTGGTAGCGATTGTGACGCCCATGTACGAGGATGGCAGTCTGGATCTGGACCGCTTGCGTGCGCTGGTGGATTTTCACCTGGCGGAAGGCACGGATGGCATCGTGATCGTCGGCACCACCGGCGAGTCGCCGACGGTGAATTTTGAAGAGCACTGCCAGCTCATTCGCACCACGGTGGAGCGGGTGGCGGGACGGATTCCCGTGATTGCCGGCACCGGTGCCAATTCGACCAGCGAGGCCATCGAGCTGACCCGCTGCGCCAGGGAAGCAGGCGCCAATGCCTGTCTGCTGGTCACGCCTTACTACAACAAACCCACCCAGGAAGGGCTTTACCGCCACTTCAAGGCCGTTGCCGAGGCGGTGGACATTCCGCAGATTCTCTACAACGTGCCCGGCCGCACCGCCTGCGATCTCAGCAACGACACGGTGCTGCGCCTGGCACAGATTCCCAACATCATCGGCATCAAGGATGCGACCGGCAACCTGGAACGCGGCACGGACCTGATCCTGCGCGCGCCTGCCGGTTTCGCCCTCTATTCCGGCGACGATGCCAGCGCGCTGGCATTCATGCTGCTCGGCGGCCATGGCGTCATTTCGGTGACGGCCAATGCGGCGCCGCGCAAGATGCACGAAATGTGCGCGGCGGCATTCCGCGGGGATCTGCCCGCTGCGCTGGCGATCAATGCAAAACTCTTCGGCCTGCACCAGAAACTGTTCGTGGAAGCCAATCCCATCCCGGTGAAATGGGTGGTCGCGCAACTCGGACTGATCGGCAATGGCATCCGGCTTCCTCTCACCCCGCTTTCTACGGCTTTTCACGACACGCTCAAAGCCGCCATGAAGCAAGCAGAACTGATCTGAAGGTTAAATTAATGATGTTTCGCAAACTGGTTTTACCGATCACCCTCCTGGCGTTGCTGGCGGGTTGCAGCTCTTCCTTTCTGGAAGGCAAGAAAATCGATTACAAGTCTGCTGGCAAGGTTCCGCCGCTGGAAGTGCCGCCGGACCTAACCGCGCCTGTTTCGGATAATAAATTTGTGGTGCCTGATGTGAACCCGCAAGGCAGCGCCACTTTCTCCTCCTATAATCGCGAGCGTGTGGCGCAGCCGCAGGCTGGCAGCACGGATTTGCTGCCGCAACAGCCCAAGGTTACCGTAGAACGCGCCGGAAACGAGCGCTGGCTGGTGGTGCGCGCAACACCCGAGCAGGTCTGGCCGGTGGTGAAGGAATTCTGGCAGGAACTGGGCTTCATTATTAAAACCGAATCCCCCGAGTCCGGCGTGATTGAAACGGACTGGGCGGAGGATCGCGCCAAAATCCCGCAGGATATGATCCGCAGCACCTTGGGCAAGGTGCTGGATGGCCTTTATTCCACGGCTGAGCGCGACAAGTTCCGTACCCGTCTGGAGCGCGGAAAGGATGCCGCTACAACCGAGGTTTATATCAGTCACCGCGGTATGTATGAAGTGCTTGAAGGTGGCGATGGCGGCAACAGGACTATCTGGCAACCGCGCCAGGCGGACCCTGAACTGGAAGCCGAAATGTTGCGCCGTCTGATGGTGCGCTTCGGAGTGGAAGATGCACGCGCCAAGACAGAGATCGCAAGCGTGCCCGTGGTGGAGCGTGCCAAGATCAGCCGGGCGCAGGATGGTTCGCAGATGCTGCAGGTGCTGGACACCTTCGATCGTGCCTGGCGTCGCGTGGGCCTGGCCCTGGACCGTGTCGGCTTTACCGTGGTGGACCGGGATCGCTCCAAGGGGCTGTACTTTGTGCGCTATATCGACCCTGAAATTGACGGCAAGAAAGAAGAGAAGGGTTGGCTGTCAAAACTCGCTTTCTGGAACAGCAGTGACAGCAAGGTTCTGGGCAAGGAACAGTACCGCATTCTGGTTTCAGAGAGTGGAGAGAATTCGCAAGTGCAAGTGCTGAACAAGGATGGCAAGGCTGAAAGTTCGGATACTGCGGACAAAATCCTCAAGTTGCTGCACGCGCAATTGAAGTAATGAGGTTCGCTTCCCTCGGAAGCGGTAGTCGAGGCAATGCGCTGGTTGTCGAGGCGGGCCGGACCAGAGTGATGCTGGATTGCGGTTTCGCGATACGCGAAACCGTGCAGCGCCTGGCTCGGCTGGATCTGGCGGCCGAGGATATCAGCGCCATTGTCGTCACGCACGAGCATACCGACCATATCCGCGGCGTCGCGGCTTTCGCGCGCAAATATGATCTCCCCGTCTGGCTCACTCACGGTACATTCAGTAGTTCCTCCTCGCAATTCAAGGACGCTCAGGCCGTTCATCTGTTTGATTGCCATCATCGCTTCATGATTGGCGATATTGAAATCGAGCCGTACCCCGTTCCCCATGATGCCCGCGAACCGTCCCAGTTCGTCTTTGGTGACGGAGCGCGGCGTCTGGGCGTGCTGACTGACGCCGGTTGCTCAACCCCTCATATCGAGACCACTCTGAACGCTTGTCATGCGCTGGTCCTGAATGTAATCACGATGCGGATATGC
>JBAZID010000013.1 GCA_041651995.1 Sulfuricella sp.
GATGAGCGAAGCCTGCGACCAGTGCCAGAAGCGCTCGAAGAGTTTGAAGACATAGATTTTTTCAGACATGACCTTATCCTTTCCTGTTGCTCATGTAGATGCGGCCTGCACCGTGGGCGATCACGCCAAGCAGGGTCAGGAGCGCCAGCGCCCAGCCTGCCATGTCGAGCATCTTGTTGTTGTCACCGCGGCCTGGCATGTAGATGCCCTTGACGTCCTTGAGGCGGCTGTCATCGCTATGGCATGAAACGCATTCGAGCGCCTTTTCCTTGGGCGCGACCATGTGGGTGATGGGCCAGTACATCTCGGTCTTGATGAAATCGACCTTGCCGGAGAAGGGCGCGCCGACGTTCTGCATGCCGTCGGCAATGGCTTTTTCCCAATCGAAATTCTTCCAGTAGCCGATGTTGTCGTTGCCGGCGGTGTGCGGCATGACCAGCGTGTTATTGACCGGATCAAAAGGCTGCGTGCCATGCATGACCTTCATCGGCCAGATCATCGACTTGCCATCGCTTGGGCTGCCCTCGATGCGGTTGATCGGGTTCACGCCCTTGCTCTTGTCCACCTTGTCGCCGAGCAGGGTGTACTTCACCTTGCCGTTGAACCAGGCGTATGCAGGCGTGACATTCTCGCCGAGCACGAAGTCGCCTTTCCTGGAATCGTAGGTGACATGCCCCTTGTCATCTTTCCTGGTCATGGGCTTGCCGTCGGGCCCCATTTTTCCGGCTGTCGACCAGTCCCAGGACAGTTTGGTGGCCACGCCGCCGCGTGCGATGGCGGGAATGTGGCAGGTCTGGCAGGCGATCCTGGCGGTGTGCTCGTTCAGCTTCTTGCCATGATCGCCCAGCTTGGCCAGGCTGACCGGGTGCGGCTGGTTGCCATGGCAGGCCTGGCAGGTGGCCGGGTTGCTGCTGTCCGCCTTGCCGCGTATGTGGGCACCGCCCTTGTCCTGCGCGGTGGGCGTGTAGCGGCTGCCGGAAACATCGTGGCTGGAAGTCTTGTGGCAGGTGCTGCAGGTGAAGTCAGCGCCGGAGGCATCCATGTGGACATCAAGCTCCTTGTCGGGCGCCGCCAGCGAGCTGTCCATGTCGCCGTGTTTCACGCCATCGCCGCCGCCGCCGTAGAAGTGGCAGGCGCCGCAGTTGTCACGGCTGGTCTTGCCGACTTTTTGCGCCACATTTGCAAGGTCCACCGGCTTGACGATCTTGCCGGAGCCGGGAGGAAACTCCATTTCCTTGTAGACCGGGTGTCCGGCCAGGCCGGGCAGTTTCTTGTAATTGCCGGTGGTGTCGTGGCAAACCAGGCAGTCGACATTGTTTTCCGAGCTGAAGTCGAAATTCTTGTCCTTCCAGCCATAACCGGCATGGCACGAGGTACAGAAAGCATAATTCTGCGAAATGGAAATGCAGAAATTGTTCATGACATTCTTTTTGCCCAGACGCTGGTTATTCTCCGGGTTGAGAAATTCCCAGGTCCAGTGCTTGGTCTTGTGCACCTGCTTGGCGGCTTCGGTATGGCAGGAGAGACAGGCCTTGGTGACATCCGGGCCGGACTGGAAGGTTTGCTGCAGTTCCTTGTACTTGCTGTGATCAGCCGTGGAGGTATTGGCGGCGCCAGCCAGGCTGCTCATGGCCAGGGCGCACAGGGCGGCCAGCCAGCCGGCAAATGCCAGGGCGGCTGGCCATTGAGGGTGCGAGGTTTTCATGGTGAATCCTTCCGAAGCTGGTGCCAGATGAACGATCTGGATGTTGTTACCCTTGGCTCAGGGCGGACGGCTGCCGCCTTGCCCTGAGTCACGGTGCTTATTTTCCGCGTTCCTTGATGCTGAACGTGCCATCCGCGTTGAATTTCATCTCTGCATCAATGAAATAGGTCTGAAGCTCGCTGCGCATCAGTTTTGCCGTGTCATGGGCTTCTCCCGAGCGGGCTCCCGTGCCGCACAGAAATATGATGGGTTTGTCCTTGGGCAGGGTTTCGAGTTTTTTCTCCAGGTCACCGATGGGAATATTGATCGCTCCCTTGATGGTGGCTGTGTTGAATTCCTTGGCATCGCGCACGTCCACCAGCAGCAGTGAATCCGGATTTTCCTTCATGACGCGTTCGAAGGACGCAACCGTGATGGTGCCTTTTTCCTTGCCGGGCTCGACACCCGCTTTGGCCCTGGCTACCGGGCCGGTGCTATCGGTCGCGGCGGAGGCGGGTGCCTGACCGTAGAGCTTGAGCCATTCCGGATGCCCTTCCACAAAGGTTTTGACATCTGTGTACCCAAGTTTTCTGGCCTTATCTGCGGACTTGTCGCTAAGCACGCATTCCAGGCCGCCACAGTAGTAAATCAGTGGCGTGGCCTTGTCGGCTGGGAGCTTATCCACATGCTTGTCAAAGTCGGTGTCTGAAATATGCACTGCGCCGGGGATGGCGCCCTTGTCGAAAGCGCGTTTTGGACGGGCATCAATCAGCATGAAATTGGCTTTTTCATCCAGCAGTTTCTTGATGTAGGCGCCAGAAACGGATTGCCTCATCCCTTTGGCTGCCCAGTCCGGGGAACCGTCGGCATAAACGCGGATGTTGGTGTAGCCGAGTTTTTCCGCCTTGAATGCGGAGTTGTGGCTCAGCATGCATTCCACGCCGCCGCAGTAAAAAATCAGCAGCGTGCTCTTGTCCTGCGGCAGGCTGGCGGCCATCTGGTCGAACTTGCTGTCCGGGATACTGACCGCGCCGGGAATATGGCCCGGGTCATACTGGCGTGCCACCGGGCGGGAGTCGATCAGCATGACGCCCTTTTTGGGCGGGATTTCGGCATTCTGTTTGACGAATTCGATATCCACCAGCTTGCTGTACCAGCCTTCCTTCGCCTTGAGCTGTTCGGCGTGTGCCGGTGCCACCCCGCTTGCGGCAGGCAGAACGACAGGCAGGGACAGAAGCAATGCAAGGCCCAGATTGTGCAGTTTCTTGTTCATTTTGATGTCTCCTCGTGATCTCTAAAGAACGGTAAACTTTTCAGTCGACTCGTTGTAGCGCACCAACAGATACCACACCAGCAGAATCGTGCCGCTGATCAGCAAAGTCCAGCCCCAGCCACCCACCATGTCCGGGAGATAGGCCTGGAAGCCGACAGCGGTTTTCTCGAACATCTCTACATTGTCTTCATCAATGGAGGTGAGCTTGAATTTCTTGAGCAGCGCGCTGGCAACGGAGCCCGCCCAGGAAAAGAAGAAGATCGCCACCCACAGCTTGAGGTGCCCTTCACCCATGCGCCACAGCGAACCGGATGCGCAGCCGCCGGCAAAGATCATGCCGATGCCGAAGATCAGCCCGCCAAGCAGCGAACCGATCCAGAAGGCCGGCGGAATGGCGACATAGGGGTCGATGATCTTTTTCTGGAACAGCAGCGAGGAAATCAGCAGGCCGACGGTCAGGGCCAGGATGATGGCCTTGGTCATGTCGCCCTCGGCGGTCATGAAGGGTTCGCGGAAAGCGCGCGCAAAGCACAGGCGTGAACGGTGCATGATGAAGCCGATGGCGAATCCGGCCAGCACGATCACGGCGCGGGCGGCCCACTTCTCATTGCCGGAGCCATACCACTGGGTTGCCCAGAACAGGACGCCCATGACCACGGCAAGCCCGAGCAGGGGGTAGATACGCAGCACGCCTTGGGGAACCTGGAGGGCGGGAGGCGCCACCATGCCCCACTCGATGTTCTCCAGCGTCCATAGCAGCAGCTTGAGGCCGATCACGGCTCCCGCCAGCAGCCCCGCCCACATGGCCCAGCCCGCCGGGGAGGCGTGCAGCACCGGGTTGAAGAAGCCGCCGGTGGTGCAGCCGCCGGCCAGCGCCGCACCGGTACCCATCAGGCAGCCGCCCATTGCCGCCCAGACGTATTCCAGTTTTGGCGGACGGCGGGGGAGGAACTGGCGCGACAGCAACGCTGCGCAGAACGAACCCAGCAGCAGCATGATGTTCATCAGCGACATGCGGTGCATGAGGAAGCTGTCGAGTTCCTGGGGGATGCCGAGCAGCGGACCCAGGCCGATCAGGTTGTTGAACCAGTCGCCCCAGAATTTGACGCCGCCGAAAACTCCCCAGAACAGGCCGTTGATCATCAGGCCAATAATCACCATGACCAGCAGGATGCTGCCCAGATAGGGTGACCATTCTTCGACAAAAATGTTTTCGTAATCCGCCTTGAAACCGGCGAGCCAGGAAGAACCATTTTCAGTACTCATTGCAAGCGCCTCAGGCAAGTGACTCACGGGAGCGCCCAACGCTCCCGATTTTTATAACAGGATAGGACGCTTTGATTAACTGCAGCTGGCTGGGCTGTCGCCATCCTTTGCGCCTTTGGTCACAAAGGCCTTGATGTCCTCCAGGAGTTCCTGATCGGGCACATCGGCAAATTTTTCGGCTGCCTTGTTGGTGGCCTTGATGCTGGCGCGATACTGCTGGCTGACATACTGCTTGACGCTGTCCTTGCCCTTGGCGTGTTTGTCTGCCTGGAGGTAGGCAGCCCATTCGGCCTTGCTCTTGCTTGTCGGAGAAATGGCTTTTTCAGTTTTTGCAACGTGGCAACTGGTACACACCTGACGGTAGTAAATTCGACCGCGTTTCCAGTCGCCGTCGTATGCCTGTGCCGTGGAGTATGCCGTGCCAGCCAGCAGGGCGAGAATGATGGTGATCGAGAATTTAGTTTTCATGGCGGATATCCCTTGTAACTAATTGATTGTAAAAGTAATGCGTAATTGTTTTGCAGCCTCTGATTGAGGAAATGGTATGACTGCAGGAAGTATTGGTCCAATCAAATACTAATATACCTACTCTGAATTAATTTGTTATGAAATTAATGGAGCTTGGGCTGGCTGATTGCGGTGAACAAAAAAGCCGGACAGTTTTCACTGCCCGGCTTCTGGTCGGGTGAAGGGATGCTTTATTCCACTTCTTCCCACCCGGTAATCATGGCCCTGATGTGCGCGGTTGGGGTATGCCCTGCCGTGGTCAGATAGACGTGGGCGATGAGGAACAGCAGCATCATGAAAGCGCCCGCGGTATGGAAGAAGGCCACCCACTCCAGCGAGACATACTGGTCCACGCCCCAGGCGTTCCAGTCGCCGAAGAACAGATAGAGCCAACCCGAGAGCCACAGCAGCGGCCCGATGAACAGCAGCACGCCGAGATAGGCCAGGCGCTGTAGCGGATTATGCTTCTTGAGCTGGGTAGCCTTGAAGGGATGCGGCGCATGGACGAAGATCCCGACGGAATAGAACTTCACCATGGCCACCACCTTGTCCAGGGTCGGAATGTACTGCTTCCATTCCCCGGTGGTGAAATGCCAGAAGATGGCGAACACCCACAGCCCGATCAGGGTCCAGGCGGCGATGGTATGCAGGTTCACCGCCTGTCCGAAGCCGAACAGATGGTAAGAGCCATGCACCTCGAAACCGGTGACCAGCATGAAGATGATGAGCGAAGCCTGCGACCAGTGCCAGAAGCGCTCGAAGAGTTTGAAGACATAGATTTTTTCAGACATGACCTTATCCTTTCCTGTTGCTCATGTAGATGCGGCCTGCACCGTGGGCGATCACGCCGAGCAGGGTCAGGAGCGCCAGCGCCCAGCCTGCCATGTCGAGCATCCTGTTGTTGTCGCCGCGGCCTGGCATGTAGATGCCCTTGACGTCCTTGAGGCGGCCATTTTCGCTATGGCATTGCGCACAGGTCAGCGCATCGCCCTTGGGGGCAACCATATGCGTGATGGGCCATGACATCTCTGTACTGACGAACCCGAACTGGCCGCTGTAGCTGCCGTCTACCGATTTCTGTCCGGCTGTCAGCGACTTTTCCCAGTCGAAATTTGACCAGAAGGAAGTGTCGTCGTCAGGGCCGTAGGTGTGCGGGATCAGCAGTGTGCTTGAGACCTTGTCGTAGGGCTGCTTGCCGCGGAATACCTTCATCGGCCAGATCAGCGATTTGCCATCATCCGGGCTGCCGTTCATGGTGTTGATTTTTACGACTTTGCTCGGGTCCAGCTTGGTTTCGCGCAGAGTGTAGTCCACCTTGCCGTTGAACCAGACGTACTCCGGGATGACATCTTTTTCCCAGCTGAAATCACCCTTCTTGCTGTCGTATGAATTGCGGCCGGCGCTGTCTTTCGAGGTGAAAGGCTTGCCGTCCTTCATCTTGCCTGCGGTGGACCAGTCCCAGCTCATCTTGGTGGCAATGCCGCGGGCAAATTCCGGAATATGGCAGGTCTGACAGGCGATTTTTTCCGTGTGCTCGTTCAGCTTGGCCATTTTTGCCGGGTGTGGCTTGTTGCCGTGGCAGGACTGGCAGGTCGCCGGATTGCTGTTGTCCGACTTGCCGCGCAGGTGCGCGCTTTCCTTGTCCATGGCGGTTGGCGCATAACGGCTGCCGGGCACTTTGTGGCTGGAGGTTGCATGGCAGGTGCCGCAGGTGAAGTTGAGACCGTCCTTGGCCATGTGCACGTCCAGGTATTTGCTTGGATTTGCCAGGGTGCTGTCCAAATCGCCATGCTTTACCGCATCGCCGCCGCCGCCGTAGAAGTGGCAGGCGCCGCAGGTCGCGCGGCTGGTCTTGCCGACGTGTTGAGCCACATCCTTAAGGTCAACCGCCTTGACGATTTTGCCTGAATGCGGAGGGAACTCCGTATCCTGGTAAGCTGGATGTCCGGCAAGGCCCGGCAGCTTGCGATACTTGCCGGTGGTGTCGTGGCAGACCACGCAGTCCACACTCTCCTGCTTGCTGAAATCGAATTTCTCGTCCTTCCAGCCATACCCCACGTGGCAGGCAGTACAGAATGCCTGGTTGGAAGAGATGGAAGTGCAGAAGTTGTTGATGATGTTCTTTTTGCCCAGCTTCTGGTCGGTTTGCGGGTTGACGAATTCCCACGTCCAGTGCTTGGTGTGTTGAACCTGTTTGGCAGCCTCGGTGTGGCAGGTCAGGCAGGCCTTGGTGACCTCGGGGCCTTCCTTGAAGTCCTTCTGCAGCTCCTTGAACTTGCTGTGGTCCGCTGTTGAGGTCGAAGCCTTCTTCGCTTCGGCCGCTGGTGCAGCCGGTGCTGCTGCGACTGCTGCAGGCGTTGCAGCCGGTGTGGCCAGGGCGGTCAACGCAGTCAGCGCGGTGCCGGCTGCGAGTGCCCAAGCCATGATTTTTGTTCTGATGGACATGATTCCTCCTGAATTCTGGTTGGTGATGGATGCGCGAGGCTATTTAACAGCCGCCACCGCCAGCACCCGCACCACCCGCTGCACCACCACCGCCTGGTGTGCCCACTTTCATCTGTGGCGCAGGCTTATTGGGGTCGAATTCCAGGAATTTGGCCTGATCCGCCGCCACGTGGCTCATGACTTCTCCAACCATCGGACCGAACATCCTGCCCATCAGGCCGGCATTCATGTTGCCGATGTAGGTTTTGCCATCATTTTTCTTGTAAACGGAAATTTTGCAGGGCATCAGGATGGAGAGATAGCGCACCGAGTCATCCTTCAGGATCGGAGCAGAGTATTTTGTGCTGCAAGCTTCAATCATCAGCACCGGCAGGGTGTTGCTGCCATCACTCTGTACTGCCTTGGCAGGGTTGCGCAGTCCGGACAGCGACCAGCCATTGCCGGTACTTTCAATATTCTGCTGGATGCGTGCGACGGTTTCTTCCAGTCCGTAGGGACTGACGCGCTCATGAAACATCAGGCCTGGGGCCATGATATAACCCACGAAAGCAATGAATATGAGGCCCAGTACGAAGCCACCTAGAATTTTTAGCATTTTGAGTTCCCCCGGAACAGTTGATCTATTATTGGAACGACTTCTATTTTCTGATGCAAAAGTTACAGGCTCAAGAGTATTTTAGAAGATGTATAAACCGTATAACTTATGTATATAAGAATATCCGAATATTATTAACCCACCAACAAAAAATATTTATGGGTTGTCGCGTCCGGATTAAACATAAATAAATGGAATGATTTTTCATGACTCACGAGGTGTGGCGCAGATGAATAAATATCCTGAAATTGCCACGTTTGGCGGTGGCTGCTTCTGGTGCCTGGAGGCGGTATTCAAGGAACTCGAAGGCGTGATCGGCGTTGTTTCAGGCTACATCGGTGGCCAGACTGTGAATCCGGATTACGAAGCTGTCTGTCGCGGCGATACGGGCCATGCCGAAGTCGTGCAGGTGAGCTTTGATCCCTCGGTCATCGCTTACCGGGAATTGCTGAGTGTCTTTTTTGCCATCCACGACCCCACTACGCTGAATCGCCAGGGCAACGATGCCGGGACGCAGTACCGCTCGGTGATTTTCCATCATTCAGCGGAGCAGCAGTCCGCCGCGCAGGAAATGATTGCCACGCTTTCCGCTGAAGGAATATGGGAACAGCCGATTGTGACCGAGGTTTTGCCCGCGCCGGTTTTTTACCCGGCAGAGGAGTACCACCGGGACTATTTCAGCCGGCATGCGGAGCAGCCCTATTGCCGCATGGTGGTGGCGCCAAAGGTAGCCAGGTTGCGAGAAAAATTTGCCGCCAAATTGAAGCGGAGCTAGGTTTCGCTCCGGCGGCAGAATGCGCCGAGCAAATCCGCCATAAGCCTGAGTGTGCGCTGATCCCGGTCGCGCCGCGGGTTGTATTCGGCCAGTTCCAGGGCAGCGAGGCGAGGGTGGTGCAGGATGCCCCCCAGTGCCTTATCCAGCGTCAGGTGGTGCAAGCCATGCCGCACTGGCGTGCCCACGCCCGGACTTTCCTCCGGGCTGAATGCATCGAGATCGATGCTGATGCCGAAGCCCGCTGTGCCTTGCAGGGCGATGGCGAGGGCATCCGCCATGACCGGGGCGATGCCGCGCTGTTTTACTTCTGCCATGAAAAATACCCGCACGCCGAGGCGCTGAAGCAAATCGGCCTCACCGGGTTCAAAGCTGCGCACACCAATCAGGCAAAGATGCTCGGGCAATATTTTTGGGCTGAAGGCGGCGATGTTGACCAGTTCCGGCGCGCCATGGCCCAGCAGCGCCGCCAGTGGCATGCCATGAATTGAGCCGCTGGGCGTCGTCTCTGGCGTATGGCTGTCCATGTGGGCATCGATCCAGATCAGGCCAAGCGGGCCTTTTTCCCTGAGCGCCAGCGCGGTACCGCTCCAGGTGCCGGCGGCGCAGGAATGGTCGCCGCCAATGACCAGCGGCAGCTTGCCGTTGTGGATCGTTGTGCTGACTTCCCGAGCCAGGTCCGTGCATAGCGCCTGAATGCCAAGCAGTGAAGAGGGCGCGGCGGCAGGGCGCAGGGTGGTGCGCCAGCTAATGTCGCAAGCCTGCTGTTGCAGGCTGGGCACGAGCCCGGATCGCGCTATGCTGTCAGGCCCGGCCGCACAGCCCGGGTTGCGCGCACCGAGGCCCGAGGCAACCCCGATGATTTCGATGGGGCGCATGGTCATAGGAGTGACTGAAGCTTTACCCAGACATTCTCCATGATGGCCGCCTGTGCCGCTTCTGTGGGGTGGAGGTTGTCGGCCTGGAACCATTCGCGCCTGTCGGCAATCCCATCAAGGAGGAAGGGCAGCAGGGCGGTGCGGTGTTTTTTCGCCAGTTCGGGGAAGAGCGCGGCAAATCCCGCAGTGTAGGCCGGACCATAATTGGGCGGCAGGCGCATGCCGATGAGCAGGATGCGCGCCTTGCGGCTGCGGCAGGCTTGCATGATGCTGTCCAGGTTTTGCCGGGTGGCGCCGAGGGAGAGGCCGCGCAGACCGTCATTGGCGCCCAGCTCGATGACCACGATAGCCGGACGGTGGGTGTCGAGCGCGGCATGGATGCGGGCTGCGCCGCCTGCGGTGGTTTCGCCGCTGATGCTGGCATTGATGACGTGGTAGCCGTGCGGCTTACGGTCCAGGCGCTGTTGCAGTAAACTCACCCAGCCCGCTTCGGCGGCAATGCCGTAATTGGCGGACAGGCTGTCGCCGAAGACCAGGATGGCCTGTCCGGCCCAGGCTGCCGGAGCGATTAACAGCAGTACACACAATAACCAGCGAATCAGCATGAATTCTCCTTCTTCCTCATTCATTGTGCAGGCGAGCAGCCTGTCCAGGCAAGTGCCGGTCAGCGATGGCATGCTCACCATATTGCACCACCTCGATCTGGACATAGCCAGCGGCGAGTCGGTCGCGATTATTGGCGCCTCGGGTTCGGGCAAGTCCACGCTGCTGGGTCTTCTTGCTGGCCTGGATCTGCCCACCAGCGGCGAAGTGCATATCAACGGGGAAAATCTGTTTGCGCTTGACGAGGATGGCCGCGCGGCCCTGCGCGGGCGCCTGATCGGTTTTGTGTTTCAGTCCTTCCAGTTGCTGCCGGCGCTGACTGCGATCGAGAATGTCATGCTGCCGCTGGAGCTGGCCGGTATCGCGCCGGCGCGCGAGATGGCGCTGTCTGTCCTGCAAAGAGTAGGCCTGGGCGAGCGCCTGCATCATTACCCCAAGCATCTTTCCGGTGGCGAGCAGCAGCGCGTTGCCATTGCGCGCGCCTTCGCCACACAGCCCAAGCTGTTGCTTGCCGATGAGCCCACCGGCAATCTTGACAGTGCCACCGGCGGGCGAATTATCGATCTCCTGTTCGAGCTGAACCGCGAACAGGGCACCACGCTGGTGCTGGTCACCCATGATGCCGAACTGGCAGCCCGTTGCGGCCGCAGGTTGCGTCTTGTGGATGGGCACCTGGTGGCGGAGTGAAACCATGAACCTGGAAACCTCGTTTAACCACGGAGATCACAGAGAGCACGGAGAAAAAATAAGAGATTGCATCGTATTTGGTATGCAACCTTCCGGTGAGACTATAAAAGACTTCAGACCGCATTTCTCCGTGTTCTCCGTGCCCTCCGTGGTTATTGAACAAAGATTGTTAACATGAACCTGCTGCGTTTGTCCTGGCGCATGTTGCTGCGCGAATGGCGGGCTGGCGAGCTCCATGCCCTGAGTTTTGCGCTGCTCATCGCGGTGGGCGGCGTGACCGCCGTGGGCTTCTTTACCGACAGCGTCAATCAGGCCCTGAGCACCGAAGCGAGCCAGTTGCTGGCGGCGGATCTGGTGCTGGTGGCGGATCATGAGATAAACAGCGAATTTCTTTCTGAAGCCCGTCTGCGTGGGTTGGCGCCGGTTCGCATCCTCACTTTTCCGAGCATGGTCGTCAGCGCCACGGGGAATCAGCTGGCGGAAATCAAGGCGGTGTCGCCCGGATACCCGCTGCGCGGCAAGCTGCGCCTTCAGTCCGGCGAAGGCGAGCGCGTTGCAGAGGGGATTCCAGATCCGGGTACGGTGTGGCTGGATCCGCGTCTGCTGGCGCAGTTGCAATTGACGCCGGGCGATTCGCTGGAGCTTGGGGCCATACGCTTCCAGGTGGCGGCAGTACTGAGCTTCGAGCCGGATCGCGGCGGGGATTTTTTCAGCATCGCGCCCCGTCTGATGATGAATGCACAGGACTTGCCCGCGACCGCCCTGATTCAGCCCGGCAGCCGCATCAGCCACCGCACCCTGCTGGCCGGAAATCCACGGGAGATTGCCGCCTACCGCAGCTGGGCGGTGCCGCGCCTGTCGCGTGGCGAGAAGCTTGAAGGCGTCAGCGATGGCCGTCCCGAGATTCGTTCTGCCCTCGAACGGGGCGGCAAGTTTCTCAACCTGGCCGCGCTCACCAGCCTGATTCTGGCGGCAGTGGCGATCGTGCTTTCGGCGCGGCGTTTTCTTGAACGCCATCTCGATGGCTGTGCCGTAATGCGCTGCACCGGGGCAAGCCAGAGACAAGTGTTCCTCCTGTATCTTTACCAGTTCCTGTGGCTCGGCATACTGGCCAGCCTGGCCGGCTGCCTGCTCGGCTATGGCGCGCAGTGGGTGCTGGCGCGGCAGTTGGGCGGGCTGATTGCTACCGGTTTGCCCGCTCCTTCATGGACCCCGCTGGCTTATGGCCTCCTCACCGGCCTGGCCACATTGCTGGGTTTTGCCTTGCCTTTCCTGCAGCGTTTGAAGCGTGTTCCGCCCTTGTGGGTATTGCGTCGCGAACTGGGTGGCCCGCAGCGCATCAATCTGGCCGGCTTCGCCGCTGGCGTGGGCGTGCTGCTGGCGCTGCTGCTGTGGCAGGCGGGCGAGATCAGGCTTGGGCTTTACGTGCTGGCCGGATTGGCAGCCGTGGTGGTGGTGGCGCTGTTGCTGACGCATGCCCTGATTCGCTTGCTGTCGCCGTTGCGGCACAAGGCCGGCGTGGTGGGCATCACCTGGCGTTATGGCCTGGCCAATCTGGTGCGGCGGCGTCATGCCAGTGCCAGCCAGGTGGTGGCGCTTGGGCTGGGTTTGACGGCGCTGCTGCTCCTGACTCTGGTACGCGGCGACTTGTTGCACAGCTGGCAAAGCACCTTGCCCATGCATGCCCCCAATCGCTTCGTCATCAATATTCAGCCGGACCAGGTGCCGGCGTTGCAGGCTTTTCTCGGCAGCCACGGCATGGCTTCCACAGAGCTGTTTCCCATGGTGCGCGGGCGACTGCTGGCTATCAATGGCCGGGCGGTGTCCGCTGCGGATTATGCCGAAGACCGGACCAAACGCCTGGTGGAGCGGGAATTCAATTTGTCCTGGGCCGCTCAATTGCAGGACGACAACCAGATCGTTGCCGGGCGCTGGTGGGAGAAGCATTCTGCTGCTGCCCAGTGGTCGGTTGAAGAGGGCATTGCCCGGAATCTGGGAATCAATCTCGGCGATGAATTGACTTATCAGGTGGCCGGGCAAAGCTTCAGCGCCACGGTCACCAGCCTGCGCAAGGTCGACTGGGATTCCTTTCGCGTCAATTTCTTCGTTATAGCCACGCCGTCCCTGCTGGAGGCTTACCCGGCCAGCTACATCACGGCCTTCTACCTGCCAGCGGGCAACGAGGCGCTGCTTGACGAAATGGTCAGGGCCTTTCCCAATCTGACCGTGATCGACGTGGCTGCACTGATCAATCAAGTGCGCGCCATGATGGAGCGGATCGCCTCAACCGTGGAATTCGTCTTCCTGTTTACGCTTGCGGCAGGCCTGATGGCCCTGTATGCGGCGATTGCAGCCACCCGGGAGGAACGCATGGTCGAGGCCGCAATCATGCGCACGCTGGGGGCCAGCGGCAAACAGTTGCTCCTGAGCCAGATGGCAGAATTCATTCTGATCGGCCTGCTGGCCGGGACCGTGGCGGCCCTGGCCGCGACCGGCCTGGGATATGCCCTGGCGACGCGCGTGTTTCACCTGCCTTACCAGTTCAACCCCTGGCTGTGGATCATTGCCCTGACCGCTGGTGTGCTGGGGGTGACTCTGGCAGGCTGGCTCGGGACTCGGGACGTGTTGCGCCAGCCGCCGCTGCAAACCCTGGGCAGGCTTGGCTAGTCAGGCTGAACATCGGCAATGACGTAGCGGTTGCGCCCGTCTTTTTTGCCTTCGTAAAGCGCCTTGTCCGCGCGTTTGATTGCGTTGGCAATGTTCTCTTGCTCTCTTACCAGCGTCAGGCCAAGGGTGATCGTCACTGTCAGTGGTTCGCTGCCGGCAATCGGCACGGGTGTTGTGCTTATCGTGGCCACAATCCGGCGCGCAGATTGCTCTGCCTCTTCAGCCGATTTGCAGCGCATAAGCCACAGGAACTCCTCTCCACCAAAACGGTACAGGGGATCATTGGCGCGCAGGGATTGTTTCAGCGTGCCGGCAATATGACGCAATGCGCTGTCGCCTTGCGGATGGCCATAGTTATCGTTGATAAGCTTGAAATGATCAATGTCGATCATCGCAACATACAGCAGCGTGCAGTTGCGCTTGGCATCCTTCTGGCACAGGGAAAAATCGCTTTCGATTCCGTAGCGCAGGGGCAAGCCGGTCAATGGGTCGTGCCGGACGGCATTGGAGAGCGTCAATGTCTTTAGTCTGGCCAATTGGGTGAGCAGTTCGGACTGTGAACGCTCGAATGTGTCCAAATCGGCTTTTTGTCCCGGCGTGCCGGTCATTACGTCGGCACAGATGGCCCGAATGGCGTCGTGCATGGCCTGATGCAATGCTTCGACTTGATGCACTGAATTCGTGTTGATGGCTTCAAAATGCGCCCTGTTTGAAGTGAACCAGCGTCCGAAGCGGCACAGGGTATGCGCCATGGGCGCCAGCACGTCTTCTCCTGGCGACGTGCGCAGCACCGCACAGCGCAATATCCGGCGCGTCCAGTCCATGTGCGCCTCGATTGCGGCATCAAACTCGGCAATGAAAGTGTCAGTTTCAGGAGAAAATTCAGGCATGCCGATGATTGTAGCACTATTGATCCGGCACGAATTATCCATGAATGTCGGCCTAAAGGCCGGCCTGCAGTCCGGAATAAAATATGCCGGATCACTAAGCGGTTTCAGTGGCAGGCAAGGTTTCTGCTTTGGGCGGCACCAGGTTTAACGGGGATTTCCCGGTAGGGGCGGGGCCATGGCCGGTCAAGGCGGCAGAATTTCTGGCGGGATACCCTTGATGCGCAGCTGGAGGCGATTGAGAAAATCAGGGGCGCCAAGGCAATCCGGGTTGTCTTCTTCGCTACATGGCATATCCATTATTTCCCAGCGGCCAGCACGCTTCTGAAGCAGCACCACAACGTCTTCGTGGCGGCTTTTTCCATCCTGGGATTGCGGCTGGGCGTGGAGCCACGCCCAGTTATTGGCGATTTTCAGCTGCCTGACTACAAAAACCACCCGCAGGCCGTGCAGCTGTTTAATTTCATTCCGCACTGCATCGAGAATGGCTTTCCGTTCGCTGTGCGTGGCAACTGCTGGAGTGGTGGCGTTATCCGCTGCGATATTCGCGCTGGAGAGGGCCATCCATCCGGCCAATGCCGCTGCGATGCAGATGGAGGCGGGCTTCATCTGCATCGGATTCGCTTATTCCTGGGGAGGCAGGGCGATCTTCTGCTCAACGCTGAACTGGTAGTCGCGGAAAATGTGTTCCGCGCTCAGGATCTGGTAGGTGCCATCCGCGTTCTTGCGCGTGGTGTCCTTGAGGCGGTAGGTGTAATGCCCGCAGGTCCAGCAGTTGAAGTTGCGCATGTGGGTGCACAGGCAGGTCTTGTCCATCACCGCAATCTTCTTCGCATTCGGGTGGGCGGCCACTTCGCGGTTATAGGCTTCGATGTAGGAGCAGTTGCCGTTGCCGTCCAGCAGGTAGCCGTATGATTCGCATCCCGGGCTGATGCCTGAGCCGATCGACGGGCTGTTCTTGAGCATGCGCATGGGGTAGCCGGTCGGCGAAGTGGTGTTGACCTCGATGTCGTCCTCGCTTGCCTTGAAGTATTCCTGCATGACCTTGTCGGGCAGGCCGCATTCGTCGGCAACCGTGAAGCGGGTGGCCACCTGCACTGCCGCGGCGCCCTCCTCGAGGAAGGACACCGCATCGCTGCCGGTGAAGATGCCGCCGGCCGGGATCACCGGGATGTTCAGATTTTCGGTCTTGAGGTACTGCATGACTTCGAGCGTGATGGTGCGCAGGTCGTATTTTGCCCAGTCTTCGATGGAAAATCCCAGGTGGCCGCCGGCCAGCGGCCCTTCGACCACGATGAAATCGGGCAGGCGGTTGAGCTTGGCGGTCTTGCGCAGGAACAGCTGCAGCGCGCGCAGCGAGGAAACGATAATGCCCAGGTGTGCATCGCGGAAACGCGGATGGTCTTCCATCAGCGCGAAAGAGCCGAGGTGCAGCCCGGCGCTCAGGGTGATGCCGTCGATACCCTCGTCCAGCGCGGTGCGCAGGCGCACGCTCAGGGTCTCGCGCGGCGCGTTCATGGTCAGTTTTTCCATGCAGTTGATGAAGATCATGCCTTCACCGCGCTTGGCTTCCATCGACTTGCTGACATGCAGGCGCGTGGCCTCGGCAATCTGACCGAGATCGAACTTCACCGCGGATTTGTCGGAGTTGTCGAGGTTGTATTTGTACTGCTTGAGCTTCTGCTTGACGAAATGCGTGTCGTAGCGCCGGTCAGTCACGGTCGGCAGCATGGCGTCTGAAATGTGTCCGATGCCGCCTAGGCGCGCGGCCTCGAGCGCCAGCTCGGCGGTCGATATGTCGACCCCCATTCCGCCAATTATGATCGGTACCAGTTCGTGTTTGCCAAACCGGAGGCGGAAATCATCCACACATTTCATTGCAATCCTTTAAAGCCTTAGTTTATTCGTTGCTGCACCAGAACCCAGGGTTTCACCACCACCGACCATAACAGGGCATCGCTTTCCAGCCAGGTCATGGCCTGCTCGTCCGATACCTTGCCGAGCTTGTTCGCGGACATCCACTGTTCAATCTGCAACTTGTCGTCCGCCGATATCTGACATGCGACATCAAGCAGATCAAGTTCAGGACTCACTGTGATCACCGTACCACTTGCGAAAAAACGTAGCAATTCTTTCCAGGCAATCTGCGATGTTTCGAAATTGATTTTGGCGCGCAAGATTTCTTGCGGGTGGATAGCTGCGGTCACTTTGCTGGCGCTTTAAACTTTTCTGGGAAAATATTCAGGGCGTAATTATATACCTGATCATCCGGTTAGCGGTTGTTCATGTTGAATGATATCGAGGGCAACGGCTTCCGCAACCTTGATCCCGTCTATCGCGGCAGAGAGAATCCCCCCCGCATAGCCCGCTCCTTCGCCGGAAGGGTAGAGTCCTGCCGTGTTCAGGCTCTGGTAACTTTCCCCGCGCGTGATGCGCACCGGCGAGGAGGTGCGCGTCTCGACCCCGGTCAGCACCGCATCGTGCATGGAAAATCCCTTGATGTCCTTGTCGAAGGCGGGAATGGCTTCGCGCAGGGCTTCAATCACATAGTCCGGCAAAGCCGTGCCGAGGTCGCACAGATGTACGCCAGGTGTATACGAAGGCTGCACCGAGCCGAATTTCGTTGAGGCCTGGCCTTGCAGGAAGTCGCCGACCAGCTGGCCCGGCGCTTCATAATTGCGGCCGCCCAGCTCGAAGGCGCGCTCTTCCCATTTGCGCTGGAACTCGATGCCTGCCAGCGGGCCGCCCGGATAATCCTCGGGCGTGATGCCCACCACGATACCGCTGTTGGCATTGCGTTCGCTGCGCGAATACTGGCTCATACCGTTGGTCACCACGCGCCCCGGCTCGGAGGCGGCGGCCACCACCTGGCCGCCGGGGCACATGCAGAAGCTGTACACCGAGCGCCCGTTCCTGCAATGGTGGACCAGCTTGTAATCTGCCGCGCCGAGCAGCGGGTTGCCGGCGTTCTTGCCGAGGCGGCAGCGGTCGATGAGCGACTGCGGATGTTCGATGCGAAAGCCGATGGAAAAAGGCTTGGCTTCCATGTACACGCCGCGTTGATGCAGCATCTGGACCGTGTCACGCGCGCTGTGGCCGATGGCCATGACGAGGTGATCGGTGGCGATGCGCTCGCCGCTGGCAAGTACCACGCCGCGCACCTTGCCGTTCTCGATTTCGATATCGTCCACGCGGCTCTGGAAGCGGATTTCGCCGCCGAGTTCGAGGATGGTGGCGCGCATTTTCTCGACCATGCTCACCAAGCGGAAAGTGCCGATGTGCGGCTTGCTGACGTAGAGGATTTCCTCCGGGGCGCCGGCCTTGACGAATTCGGTCAGCACTTTCCGGCCGTAGTGCTTGGGGTCCTTGATCTGGCTGTGCAGCTTGCCGTCGGAAAAGGTGCCCGCGCCGCCTTCGCCGAACTGCACGTTGGATTCAGGGTTGAGCACGCCCTTGCGCCACAGGCCGAAAGTGTCCTTGGCGCGCTCGCGCACGGCCTTGCCGCGTTCCAGGATGATCGGACGAAACCCTGACTGCGCCAGGATCAGGGCGGCAAACAGTCCCGCCGGGCCCATCCCGGCCACGACCGGGCGCGACTTCAGGATCTTTGGCGCCTGGGCCACGAACTGGTAACGGGTGTCCGGGGAAGGTGAGAGGTGGCGGTCGTTTTTCAGGCGCTTCTGAATCGCCGCTTCATTTTTCACCTCGACATCCAGTGTGTAGGCGAACAGGATGGCATCTGGCTTGCGCGCGTCATAGCCGCGGCGGGCAATGGTGTAGCCGGTCAGATCGCTTGCCGGAATATCCAGCCTTTTGAGGATGGCCGCCTGAATTTCGCCTTCAGGATGGGCAATGGGGAGTTTTATTTCGGTTAATCGCAACATGTTTTAAGAGTTTCGCCTATCTTCCAGAAACCGCGCCAAAGACCTTCTGCAGCAGGGTGCTGCCCGCCTGCATGGGGTTGGCGCGCAGCGCGCGCTCCTGCTCGCCGATCACCTTGTAGAGACGGTCCAGCGTCTGCTGGGTCACGTACTGCTCGACCGTGGCCTGGTTCTTGTCGAGTGCGCCAAACTGGGCGGCTGTCCCGGCATATTTGTTGTACTGCTGGGCGAGGCCTGCCCGGTCAGTGGTCTTTTTGACGATGGGGCCGAAGCGTTTGGTCAGTTCGGTTTCGGTCTTCCTGCGAAAAAAGTCCGTGGCGGCGGTGTCGCCTCCGGTGAGAATGCCTTTGGCGTCCTGCAGCGACATTTCCCTGACCGACTTGACCAGCAGGGTTTTCGCCTCCGGCACGGCGGCCTCCGCGGCGCGGTTCATCGACAATACCAGTTCGTCCGCCTGGTTGCCCATGCCCATCATGCGCATGGCTTTCTCGGCTTTTTTCAGACCGGAAGGCAGGGGGATTCTGAGCGCCTCGTTGCCAAAGAAACCATCCTGTTTGCCGAGCTGGGCCACGGCAGCTTCGGAGCCGCGGGTCAGTGCTTCCTTGAGGCCGGAGTTGATTTCGGCGGGCTTGAGCTGGTCGACGCTGCCGCTCCCGGCGGCAGGGGCAGAAGCAGAAGCTGGCTGGCTGGTGCCGCCTTTTTCCATTGCACCTTTCAGCGCGCCTTCGAGGTCAAAGGCATGAGCGGGAATGCTGAAAGCCAGGGCGGTGATTGCTGCTGTCAATTTGTTCATCTCGACTTCTCCTTGATTGGGTCCGGCGCTAACCTGCTACAGGAATCGATCCAGCAATTTGCGGCTATGCTTGTCCAGTGCATGAATGTCGCGCACCAGAAAATGGATGCTGTGGCTGTCCGCAATCAGCAAGGTGGTGGTGCCGATGCGGCGGATGTCGTCTTCCGCCTTGAGCACGAAGGAGGCGTCGCCACGGTCGGTTGCAACCTGCCAGGTGCTGGGCGTGGCAAAGCTGGAAACGCTGCGAATGCTGCGAATTTCGGGCATGAATTCCCGGCTGGCCAGTTCCTCTTCCACCAGCATGCGTTCTGCATCCGGCAGCTCTTCCAGTGAGTCGAGCCAGACCAGTTCGTGACCTTCGGCGCTCACCAGCGAAATGCCGGACTCGGGCGCCTGAATGGGGAAGGCGCGGACCGGGACAACGCCCTCGTGCACTTCTCCACCGCTGCGGCTGAAAACCAGCCGTCCGAAGGCATTGCGAGTGAGATGAAAATCATCCTGGTGTTTATCCATGGGTTTTTGGCTCCACTGCAACGGCTTTCGTTTCATCCATGTCGGTATCGACGTTGCGCGCCTGCGCCTGGTAAAGCCGATAGTATGCGCCCTGGCGCGCCATCAATTCTTCGTGCGGGCCGATTTCGACAACCTTTCCACGATCCATGACCACCAGGCGGTCGGCCTGGCGCAGGGTGGAGAGGCGGTGGGCAATGGCGATGGTGGTTCGTCCGCGCACCAGGTTGTCGAGGGCCTTCTGGATTTCCTTCTCGGTCTCGGTATCGACGGACGAGGTAGCCTCGTCGAGGATGAGAATGCGCGGATCGATGAGCAGCGCGCGGGCGATGGAAATGCGCTGCCGTTCGCCGCCGGACAGGCCCTGGCCGCGCTCGCCCACCAGCGAATCATAGCCATGCGGCAGGCGCAGAATGAATTCGTGCGCATGCGCGGCGCGGGCAGCGGCGACGATTTCCTCGCGGCTCGCATCCGGTTTGCCGTAGGCGATATTCTCGGCAATGGTGCCGAAAAACAGGAAGGGCTCCTGCAAGACCAGCCCGATATGGCGCCGGTATTCGGCGACCGGCAGGGAACGGATATCCACGCCATCCACCCGGATTGCGCCTTCAGAGAGGTCGTAAAAGCGGCAGATCAGGTTGACCAGGGAGCTCTTGCCAGATCCGCTGTGGCCCACCAGGCCGATCATTTCGCCGGGCTGGATGGTCAGGTCCACGCCGCGGATGACCGCACGGTTGCCATAACGGAAACCGGCATCGCGGATCTCGATTTGGCCGGAGAGTTGGGCGAGGTGAACCGGATGGGACGGCTCGGGCACGCTGGAGACATGGTCCAGAATGTCGAAAATGCGCTTGGCGCCGGCAGCGGCTTTCTGCGTCACGGAAACAATGCGGCTCATCGAGTCCAGGCGCCCATAGAAGCGGCCTATATAGGCAAGGAATGCAGTCAGCGTGCCGACCGTGATGTCGTTATGGGAGACTTGCCAGATGCCGAAGGCCCACACCACCAGCAGCCCCATTTCAGTCAGCAGGGAAACCGTGGGTGAAAATAGCGACCAGGTTTTGTTGAGTTTGTCGTTGATCAGCAGGTTGTGCCGGTTGGCTTCGCGGAAGCGCAGCGCTTCGCGCTTTTCCTGGGCGAAAGCCTTGACCACGCGGATGCCGGGTATGGTGTCGGCCAGCACGCTGGTGACTTCGCCCCATACCCGGTCGATTTTTTCGAAGCCGGTGCGCAGGCGGTCGCGCACCACGTGAATCATCCAGGCGATCAAAGGCAGCGGGAGCAGGGTGACCAGCGCCAGCCAGGGGTTGATGGAAAACAGGATGATTGCGGTCATGCCTATCATCAGCACATCGGTGATGAAATCCAGCGCATGCAGCGAAAGGAACACGCTGAGCCGGTCCGTTTCCGAACCGATGCGCGCCATCAGGTCGCCAGTGCGTTTGCCGCCAAAATATTCGAGCGACAGTTGCAGCAGGTGTTCATAGGTGGTGGTGCGCAAATCCGCGCTGATGCGCTCGGAAACCAGGGCGAGTATGTAGTTCTTGGCCCACCCCAGCCCCCATGAAACCAGTGCGGCGCCAAGCAATCCGGAGAGATACAGGGCAACCGTGCCGGGTTCGATCCGTTGGCCGTTCTGGAAGGGGATCAGCACCTCGTCCATCAGCGGCATGTAAAGATAGGGCGAGACCAGGGTTGCAGCCGTTGCGCCCAGCATGAGCAGGAATCCAAGCAGTAACTGCCCGCGATATGGCTTGGCAAACCGCCACAGGCGGAACAAGGTCCAGGTGGATGGCGGTGTATGGATTTCGCGGTGGCAAATCGGACATTCATCCACATCGGGCGGAATGGGTGCCTTGCAGTTGGGACAGACGCCTTCTTCAAGCGGGTTGATGCGACGCCCGGAAACGAGACTCTCGATTTGCTGTTCGAAGTGCCGGATCAGCCGCTGCGCTGCAATATTCTGCGACAGGGTGAAGCGCCAGCGGGCCAGGCGGCCATGGCCGTCATGCAGCTCCAGCGTGCCAACGCCGGCATGATCGGTGTGCTGGAGAGCAAGGCCGGCCCGAAAAGGCCAGTCCTGCCAGGCCATCTCGCCGGGTAATCTGGCCAGAATACGGTGGTTGGTCAAAAGCAGCAGGCCGGGCGAAAAATGTAGCCGGGTGTCGAGATCCACTTCCATCCAGGCGAGGATTTCTTCGCCGCCGGAGAGTCGCGATTCGACTTCGGTGCGCCAGGCGGCAGGCAGGTTTTGAGTGCCTGAAACAGCAAGCAGGGGATCAGTTTTCATGGTGACGAGTTTACTGCTCTTGCCCGCAAGAGTACAGTTATGGGCGCTTTGGAACGGGGCTTCTGCATTACGTCCATGATGTCTGGAGAATCTTTTTTTGGCAGGTAAACCGAAAACCCTTTACGGCGTTAATATGGCCTTGGTCCGTGTTGAATTTGACCGGCCCGTCTCCCCAAAATCATCGTCTTGAAAATATGGAAAAGTTCGACATGGAATTTCTCAAAATCCTGTCTCTGCGCGGGCCGAATATTTGGACCTATCGCCCGGCTCTTGAAGCGTGGGTGGATATCGGCGCACTGGAGGATTCACCTTCCAACACCCTCCCCGGTTTTTACGAGCGCCTGTTGTCCTGGCTGCCCTCACTGATCGAGCATCACTGCGGTGTCGGCGAGCGTGGCGGTTTTATGTTGCGGGTGCGCGAAGGTACCTGGGCGGGTCACATTCTCGAACATGTCACACTGGAGCTGCAGAACCTGGCCGGCATGCAGAGCGGCTTCGGCAAGGCGCGTAGCACCCCGGTGCGCGGTGTTTACAAGGTTGTGGTGCGTTCGCGCCATGAGGAAGTGAGCCGCGCCTGCCTGAATGCCGCCCGCGACCTGATCCTGGCCGCAATCGAAGACCGCCCCTTTGATGTGCCCGCTACCATTGCGCGGCTGCGCGATCTGGCCGATTCCCTGTGCATCGGGCCGAGTACGGCGTGCATTGTCGATGCGGCTACCGAGCGGGGTATTCCGTCGATCCGCCTGACCGATGGCAACTTGATGCAGCTGGGCTATGGCGTTCGCCAGCGCCGTATCTGGACAGCCGAAACCGATCAGACCAGCGCCATCGCCGAAGGCATCGCAAGCGACAAGGATTTGACCAAGACTCTGTTGCAGGCCTGTGGCGTTCCGGTTCCAGAGGGACGGGTGGTGGATAGCCCGGAAGATGCCTGGGAGGCGGCCGAGGACATTGGCGTTCCCGTGGTGGTAAAGCCTTCCGATGGCAATCACGGACGCGGCGTCTCTGCCGAATTGATGACGCGGGAAGAGGTCGAGGCAGCCTATGGCATCGCGCTCAATGAGGGCAGCGAGGTGATGGTCGAGCGCTTCGTGCGCGGCGACGAACACCGCCTGTTGGTGGTGGCAGGGCGCCTTGCGGCAGCGACGCGTGGCGAGTCTGTTACCGTTACTGGAGATGGGCGTTCGAGTATTGCCGAACTGATCGACAGCCAGCTCAATACCGACCCGCGACGCGGTGCAACGGAGGATTTCCCGCTCGATGTGATCATCCTGGACAAGGAACCGTCTATCGGATTCGAAATCGCGCGCCAGGGTTTTACCCCCGATTCGATCCCGCCCCTCGGCAAGAAGGTGATGGTCCAGCGTAACGGCAACGTGGCTTTTGATGTCACGGACCGGGTCCATCCCGATGTCGCTGCCACCGTCTCGCTCGCCGCCCGTATCGTGGGGCTGGATATTGCCGGGATCGATCTGGTTGCCGAGGACATCTCGCGACCGCTCGAGGAGCAGCGCGGCGCCATTGTCGAGGTCAATGCCGGCCCCGGCCTGCTCATGCACCTCAAACCGGCAAGCGGCGAGCCGCGCCCCGTGGGTATGGCCATTCTCGATAGCCTGTTCCCGCCTGGCGAAAGTGGACGTATTCCCGTCGTCGGCATCACGGGCAGCAGCGGGACCAGCCTGGTTGCACGCATCGTGGCGTGTCTGCTGCACCTGAGCGGAAAGCGCGTGGGCCTGGCCTGCAGCGACGGTCTCTTTCACGACCAAAGGCTGGTTGAAACGGGGAATCGCGCCAACTGGACAGCCGCGCGCAAGCTGCTGTTGAACCGGGTAGGCGAGGCGGCGGTGATCGAAAATGGCAGCGATGTGATTCTGGGCGAGGGTCTGGCTTACGACCGCTGCCAGATTGGCGTGGTCACGGGGATTGACCCGGCCCGGCACTTTGGAAAGTTTTACATCGAGACGCCAGAGCAGGTGTTCAACGTGTTGCGCACCCAGGTTGACGTGGTGCTTCCGGACGGCGTCGCGGTGCTGAACGGAAACGACCCGCTGGTGGTTGACATGGCGCCGCTGTGTGATGGAGAGGTGATGTTCTTTGGCGTCGAGCCGGAGGCTCCGGCCATGGTTGAACATTTGTCCCGGGGCAAGCGCGCGGTCATTCTGCGCGATGGCTTTCTGGTGCTTGCGACGGGCAATCAGGAAGTTCGGCTTTTCGAGCTTGCCGGGAACGCGCAGATCGAGAATATACTGGCGGCGGTCGGTGTGGCCTGGGCATTGGATTTATCCCCGGACCTGATTCGTGCCGGGATCGAATCCTTCGAGGTCTAGAGCGTAAAACCGCGAAAATTTCTCGATAATAATACTGGGTAACATTAGGAAACCATTCATGGAAGTATCACGTATCCGGGCACTGCGCGGCCCCAACCTGTGGAGCAAGCGGACTGCGATTGAGGCCATCGTCTCGTGCAGTGAGTGCCTGATTGAGAATATGTCTGGCTTCGAACTCAGATTGCGCGCGCGTTTCCCGGAAATTGGCTCCCTGCAGCCAGCGGGCCATGAAGAGGCGATCTCGATGGCGCATGCACTGACGCTCGCCACTCTTGGCCTGCAGGTGCAGGCAGGTTGCCCGGTCACATTCAGCCGCACCGCAACGACGACCGAGGAGGGCGTATTCCAGGTCGTGGTTGAATATAGCGAGGAGAAAGTGGCACGGCTCGCGTTCGATCTGGCGCAAGAGCTTTGCCGCGCGGCAGCAGCGGATTCCCCCTTTGATCTTGACGCTGCATTGGCGCGCCTGCGTGAACTGGACGAGGACGAGCGGCTCGGCCCCAGCACCGGCGCCATTGTTCAGGCCGCGCATGCGCGCGGGATTCCCAGCCGGCGCCTGACCTCCGGCAGCATGGTGCAGTTCGGCTGGGGCAGCCGCCAGCGCCGCATCCAGGCGGCCGAGACCGACCGCACCAGCGCCATTTCGGAAGCCATCGCGCAGGACAAGGAACTGACCAAGATGCTGCTCGATGCGGCCGGGGTGCCCGTTCCGCAAGGCCGTCCGGTGTCCGATGCCGAGGATGCCTGGGCAGCCGCCTGTGAAATCGGCGGCCCGGTGGTGGTCAAGCCGCGTGACGGCAATCAGGGCAAAGGGGTAGCGGTCAACGTGGAGACCCGCGAACGGGTTCTGGCTGCCTATGCGGCTTCGTCTGAAATCAGCTCGGACATCATGGTCGAGCGTTATGTGCCCGGCTACGACTTCCGTCTGCTGGTGGTGGGGAACCATCTTGTGGCTGCGGCTCGTCGCGATCCTCCCCATGTGATCGGCGATGATGTTCATACCGTTCGCGAACTGGTGGAGCAGGTCAACAGTGACCCGCAGCGCGGCGAGGGGCATGCAACATCACTGACCAAGATCCGCTTTGACGATATCGCCCTGGCAACGCTCGCCACCCAGGGCTACGACGCGGATGCGGTGCCACCCAAGGGCGCGCGCGTGTTGTTGCGCAACAATGCCAACCTGAGCACGGGCGGTTCGGCCACCGATGTGACAGACGATGTCCACCCCGATCTGGCTGTACGTGCCGTGGCTGCGGCACAGATGATCGGCCTCGATATCTGTGGCATAGACATGGTGTGCGATGGCGTTCACCGGTCGCTCGAAGAGCAGGGCGGAGCCGTCATCGAAGTCAACGCGGCGCCCGGTCTGCGCATGCACATCGCGCCCTCGTTTGGCAAGGGACGGGCGGTCGGCGAGGCGATTATTGCCAATATGTTCGGTGAGGGGGAGGATGGCCGCATTCCCGTGGTTACGGTGGCCGGAACCAATGGCAAAACCACTACCGTGCGCCTGATTTCGCACCTGCTGGGCCAGAAAGGGCTGCGCGTCGGCATGACCAACTCGGATGGCGTCTATATCGAGGGAAAACGCATCGATACCGGCGATTGCAGCGGCCCCAAGAGCGCACGCACCGTGCTGCTCCATCCCAACGTCGATGCTGCCGTGCTGGAAACCGCGCGCGGCGGCGTGCTGCGCGAGGGTTTGGCTTTCGATCGCTGCAATGTGGCGGTGGTCACCAATATCGGCATGGGGGATCACCTTGGCCTCAGCTATATCAGCACCGTCGAGGATCTGGCCGTGGTCAAGCGGGTCATCGTCGAGAATGTGGCTGCCAGCGGCGTCGCGGTTCTCAACGCAGCGGACCCGATCGTGGTCAAGATGGCGGATTCCTGCCCGGGGTCGGTGACTTTTTTCACCAGCGACCCGCATCATCCGGTCATGGCCACCCAGCGCGCGCGCGGACTGCGCGTGGTGTTTGTGGACGGCAAGGACATCGTGGCAACCGAAGGCAGCTTCGAGCATCGCATTCCCCTGGCGCAGATCCCGCTTACCCGCAACGGCACCATCGGTTTCCAGGTCGAGAACGCCATGGCGGCCACCGCCGCCGCCTGGGCACTGGGGCTGGACTGGGAGATCGTCCACGCTGGCATGGCGACCTTCATCAGCGATGCGGCCACCGCGCCGGGTCGTTTCAATCTCTTCGACTACCGCGGCGCGACCCTGATCGCCGACTACGGACACAATCCCGATGCCATTCAGGCGCTGGTCAAGGCAATCGGCCACATGCCGTCCGAAAAGCGGGTGGTGGTGATCAGCGGCGCGGGTGACCGGCGTGATGAGGATATCCGCGACCAGACCCGGATTCTGGGTGAAGCCTTCGATGAAGTGATCCTCTATCAGGATCAGTGCCAGCGCGGCCGTGCCGACGGCGAGGTGCTGGCGCTTCTGCGTCAGGGCCTGGAAAATTCCAGCCGCACCAAGGCAATCGAGGAAGTCCGTGGCGAATTTCTGGCCATCGACACCGCCCTGGCGCGGCTGTGCGCCGGGGATCTGTGCCTGATTCTGATCGATGATGTGGATGCCGCGCTGGAACACATCGCCAAGCGGGTTGCTGAAGGCTGAGCCGCCGGTTTTTCAGGCAATGGGTCTTTTAAATCGTGAGGGCTTTTCGGTTCTGGTGCTGGGTTGTTTTGACTCGCATGCGTTGTGGCCCAGGAATGGTGCCTGGCTGGCAGCAATAGCGAAAAGCAATATCCCATGTGCGAACCCATAGCGCAGTAGCAGTTCCATGGGTGTTGCATAGTGAGCCCTGTCCTGGCTCAAAAGAAACTGGAAAGCGGAAAATACTTGGCCGTATTTGATGATGTAGGGTTCAAAGCCAGCGTGCAGAGCGAGGTAAGCCAGAGGAAACGAGACAATACTCCATAGTACTCCTCGCATGGTGCCTGAACGCATGCCGGAGCCGAGCGCACCGGCCAGTTGAGCGCCTGCCAGGGCAAGCATGAACAAACCGGCCGTGACCCACAGAAATGTCATTGGTGTTCCGCCCCCGGCAAGAAGCTCGGTCAGATTGTCTGTTGCAGCGTAGCGAATTACCACGACATAGATAACCGGCAACAAGGCCAGCGTAGCGACTGACCATGCCCAGATAAAGCCACCTGCTTTAGGCAGCCAGGATCGCAATGTGATAAATCCTGCCCCAAATGAAACCACAGACCAGAGCGCGAACAAGCTGACAAAACGTCCGATCGACTCCCATTCCCAAGGCCAGTCCAGAATGGGCGAGCCGACGATTTTATGGATCATTTCGAGGGGCGCTGACATGCGCAGCAGAAACCAGGCGACGAGACCGTGAAGCAGCAGATAGGCGGGCAGATATTCAGGCCGTTGCGAGCCTGTTGTCAGATATTTGGCTGCCCAGGCCGGGAAGCCAAATATCCATGCAACAGCGCACGCGAGGGCCAGGGAAGACAAGACGGGGTGCTCTTGTCCGATCAGTTTGCGTACGTTGTAGGGTACCGCAGGGATATACGTTGCAGCCAGGAGCAGCAAAGCAAGCCCCAGCACTAATCCTCCTGCAAACAACCATGGACTATGGCGAGGTGCCGATATGGCAGGTGCAGTTCGTACTCGCAGGTGACGCATGGACATAATTCGCCATGTGAGTGCGCAGCCTGCCCAACCCCCTGCCATTTCCAATACCCAGTCAGTCAGGTCGGCGAATTTGCCGGGCAGGAATAGCTGGCCTACTTCCACTGAGCCAGCAACGATACCTGCGCTTGCCAAGGCGGCCATCTTCCAGAGAGAGGGGGGCCCGGAGCGGATTCTGCCCGCAAGCAAGGCGAGCAGTATACCCAGCGGAAAAAAGAACCCGATCTTGTGCAATACTTCAGTCACTGCCCGGTATTCAGTGCCGAAGTAATAGATGGCAAGAGGTATCCGGGTTGTTGCCTCGGTAAGCCGGCTGTGCAAGAACGCCCCATCAGTTCGAAAATCGAAGGGATACCAGAACACGGCAAATATCAGGGCTAGCCAGAGGAGTATCCCTGCGATTAATCCGCTGGGGTTGCCCGCTACTTTTGCCTGTTTTACAGCAGGTTCTTCGGCTCGCCATCGAATAGCCAGCCATATCCCGATAGCAGAACCCAAACTGCCGGTGAGAATGTCGGTAGTGTCTGTGACGCGGGTGTAAACAAAAATCTGGAGAAACTCGATCATGGCCGCCGCGGCAGTCAGTTCGAGCCAGATTCGTTTTGCATTGTGTCTGGCGGTAAGGCTCGCCAGTACACCGGCTGGAACCCATATCAACACATCCGTGAGAAAGCCGTAGAATCGTTGTGCAAGCCCGGCCTGTCCGTTGGTGAAGGGAATGAAGACAATTCGCCCTTCATGCCACTTGTGATAGATCTCTACCGGGCTGATGGTCAGATCCAGCGGCAGGAGGTTATAGCCGAACAACAGAAACAGGTAGCCGTAGAGAAGCCGTTGGGCGAGATCCATTGCTCCTTTGACGGCTCGCCAGCCCAAATACCATCGGGTCACAGCTGCCCCGATTACCCACCAAAGAGAGACGCCTATAAAGGCACCGAGGGTTTCTGCGTAAATATCGTTCAGCGAAACGGTGCGGGGCGGGAAAAAGATCTGGGTAAACTCGATGCCAATACTTAGGCTCGCGCAGGCCGCAAGCACGAAGAGGGTTGCGGCAATCCGCCAGAAAATGTTTTTTCCGTGCCACAACACGGACAGCCAGATAAATGCCAGGGGTATGAACAGCAGAATGTTTGCCACCCAGTCGGCGCGGGATCCAATCCCCAGATTAAGGTAGCGAATGTTACGAAAAAGCGCCCAGGCTTCTTCCCACGGGTGCTGCTGGAATTGCAGCGGAACCAGGCTGCCGTAAATGACAAAGGCTGTATACGCGAATGCAGGTAACAGCAGGATGTAACGCATCCGGGTGCGATCCGGTTTTTCAGGGCCGGAAATCCGATCGTGCTGAGCCGGCGGGTTCGAATGCGGCTTCCGGGTAATTTGAATTTCAGGCACGACGGTCATCCGGGTAAATGGATAATCTGTTTAAACCGCCGCCAGCCGATGGCGAATCTTCAAACGGCTCCAGAGCACAATCAGTGCCGGCAGCAGGAGCAGTTCCAATAATTGCCCGGCCAGCAGGCCAGCGGAGGTGAGCAGGCCGAAATGAGAAGTTGGCTGGAAACTTGAGCTGACCAGCAACATGAACTGGGCTACCAGCAGGATCGAGATGGCAACCACGGCGCGTCCGGATGCTTCAAAGCTGCGCGCAAGGGAGAAAACGACGCCGCGGCCTTTGTGCCGGCGCTCAAGGTAGTTGTGAAAGAAGTGGATGGTGTCGTCCACTGTGATGCCGAGCACTACGCTGGCGATCAGGACTGTGGCCATGTCCAGGTGAATGCCCGTTGAACCCATTACGACAAAAATGAAAACGAGAGGGGCCAGGTTGGGCAGCATGCTGATGACAGCGGCTGGAACCGAGCGCCAAAGAAAAAGCATGATCAGGAAAATCTGGCCGAATGCGCCCATGAAACTGTGTTGCTGGCCGACTACCAGGAGGTCTTCCTGATCCGAGAACAGGCGGCCGCTACCGGCAATTTGCCAGGTGATGCCAGGCGCCTCGATTTTTGCCAGGCGTGCTTCGATCTTTTCTATCACGGCCTGGATGGCATTGGCGCCATGCACATTCACATTGAGCAGGATGCGGGTGCGCTGGTATTCGTTGTTGACCAGTTCCTGCAAATCCCTGCCGTCGTAAATCAGCAGCAACTGGCTGAGCAATTTATTGTTGTGCGGGAGCGTGCGGGCAGACGCCTCCTCACCGCTGAAAGCCCAGTTCATTTCTTCCACGATGTCCATCATCGACAGGGTGCGGTCAACTTCCGGCAGTGTTTCCGCCCATTCCTGCACGGATTTGAGCAGTTTCAGACGGTCTGCATCCTTGAATGCATCCCGGCCTGGGCCATCGACGACAATTTCCAATGCAGTGACGCCTACCAGGCGTTCTTCGATCATTTGTGTGGATTTTGTAAGCGGGTGGGATGCGTCGAAAAATTTGAGCAGGTCAGACTCGGTTTGCACCTTGAAGATTTGCGGGGTGGCCAGGACCGCTAACAGGGCGATTCCAGCCGCAACCCAGGCGGCATGGCGCATGCCAAAGCTGGCAATGCCATAAGAGATGCGTTTGGTCCAGGCAAGGCCGCTACTCTTTTTCGGCCAATGGCCACGATCATATTTAACCAGCAGGGGGGGCACCAGATAGATCACCACCAGGTAAATCATCAAGGTGCCAAAGGCGCTGACCACGCCGAAAACCTGAATCGGCGGAATGGGCACCAGAACCAGGCTGATCATGCCTGCCGCAGTGCTGAGCATGTTGAATAGAGCGGGTTTGTGCATGAACTGCATGGCGAAGATAACGCGCTTGGGGCTGCGGAATCCTGCTTTGCGCATGCGTTGCAAAGCCGCATACAGATGCAGCATGTTGCCTATCGTGTAGGCGGAGAGCAGGGTGGGAACCATGGCCGTGACCAATGTGTAGGGTTTTCCCATGGCCGAAATCAGCGCGACGCAGCTGACCGTCACGGTGCTCATGGCCACTGCACCGATGATGACCGGCGGGAGGCGCCCCACGACCCACAGCAGCAACAGCAGGCCCAGAAGCACCACCAGGGGTGTAAACAGGATGCTGTCATGCAGCATGGAGCGCATTTCGGCTGCGTCCAGCGCGACCGGGCCGGCCACCGCAACCAATTTTTCCGCCAGTTTTTCTGCCTTCACCGCCGCGTGAAAAGCTGCTTCAATTGCCGTGCGCTGGCGGCTTTCTTCAAGTTTTTTTGTGCGCACGATGAGCGCCAGGGAAGAGCCGTCCTTCGATGCCAGCCAGCCGGGTATGAAGCGGTCCTGCATGACATGGGCTTTGCGTTCTTCCGCAGTGGTGTCATCCAGTTTTTCCGGATCTATCAGGCGTTCGACCGTGAAACCGTCCGCACTGCTGGCGATATGGTCGACATTGGTGACGGAAAAAACCCGCTCCACATCCGGGATTTTTTCCATGCGCTGGCTGACCCGGTCAATTGCCGCAAGAAACTCCTTTGAATACAGATCGCTTCCGGTGAAGAGGCCGATGAGTATTTCATCGCTTGGAAATTCCGCGCGTAATTGTCTCTCCAGAACAGAGGCAGGGGAGTCCTTGGGAAAATATAGCTCGGGTGCGTTATTGAATTCCAGGCGCAGCAGGAAGGCGCCGGCCACCAGGTGAATAAGCACGATTAAACTGATGGCAGTCTTCAGGCTGAGCAGCCTGGGTTGCATCAGCTTTCTGAGAAAGTCATCCATGGTGATTTTTAGCATGCTCAAGCTGGCATCATTTTGAAGGCGTCAGTCACAGTCGCTCATGAATAATCAGAACTTAGCCTGCCAACCCAGTGCGATCAGGTCGTTTTTCTCGTAATAACCACCCAGGGTCTGCGTTGCGCCGCTGAACAGATGCGCAGCCAGATAGATTTCATGCTGGTCGATGCCCAGATAGGAAAGTTTGGGGTTCAAATAAAAATCGCGTTTATCAAGTCCGACCGAAAAACGCAGATTGGCGCGCCAGTTTCCTGATGCAAAGGTGTGCTCAAGTTCGCCGTTGAAATTGTAGAATTCATCCCGGTCCAGGATCGGCTCATCGGTGAAGGTCTTGTGGCCTGCCAGCTGCAAGGTGGCACGGGTCTCGCCATCGCCGGGGAAGAACTCGGTGCCCAGCACCAGATCAAATGCCTGCTCGGTCTGGAACTGGAATGTACTGGTGGTCACGGGCACATCGCTGCTCCAGGCCGCCTCCATGCGCCATGTCGCGCCCCCTTTTTGAGTTTCCAGTTCGCCGCCGGCTATCCAGCTGAAGGGGTGGACGCCCGTCAGCATGCCGGGCGACACCCGGTAATAGGGCTGCGATTGGCGTACTCTCTGCAGGCTGAAGCCATAGTCGAGCGCGCCGCCGGAATTGGTAAAGCGAATGCCGCCACCGCCGCTACCATACTTTTCCTCGCGCACCTGGGCGCCGATGATGCCCGGTACGCTGCCAATGCCAAGCAGGCGGCCATTGACCGTATCCAGAGGGTTCCAGACACTGTTCTCATCGGGAAGCACGGCAGATTCGAACGCCGGAAGCCATACCGCATCGATCTTGGCGTCGCCCGCAAAGTGCTCCATCCTCACGGCCGGCACGGCGCGGCGGCGTTCTGGCAGCTTATCCAGAATGATGCGGGAAAGATCAACCCGGCTCATGCGGTCGATCGGAGATATCTCATCCACCCGGCCCCATAGCACATTCTGCGTGCCCACCGTGATGCGTGCATCCTCACCGCGCCAGCGCAGGTAATTTTCCGTGTAATCCAGTTTTGCTCCGGAAAAGCCGGGGGTGCCGGATTGTCCATAAGCATCAAAGCGGGCACCCAGCACATATTCCCACTCTCCAGACTTGCCATTCGCACTGATAGCGCCATGCAACAGGGTGTCGCTCGACGCAGCAGGGTTATCGGTAAAAGCCCCCAGTTCTGCACGCAGATCGTCTATCTTGATCTTGACGCCGTCCTTGGCCGCTTTGCTGCGGGGATTTTTCTTGGCAGTGCCGAGCTTCGGCCCATCATCCAGACTTTGCTCATCAGAGGCATAGCCCAATGAGGCGACTCCAAGTGCAAGAGAAATGCCTGCCAAACCTGCTATGAAACGCGTCATGTCGCTGTCCTAGAAATATTGAAACGCTACAAAGTATGCGCCAAAATCATGGGCGGTAAGCCTCTTCAATGCTCTCGTCTTCCAACAACTGCTTGGTAAACAAGCGTGTTGGCAAACGGCGATCGTAAAGGATCTTTTCCACGGTCAGGCGAGTTTGATGTTCGTTGTCCAGGTCAGTCAGCGTGCTGTCCATCGCCGTCCAGTACCCCTGGATTTTTTCACGTTTCGTTACCAGCAAGCGTTTGCTGGGCTGATCTTCCTTCTTTTCGAAGAAATCGATGCGCAATGGAATCAAGGTCGCTGTATCGATCCAGCTGATCCGCCTGGCATAGACTGAATTGCCAAGCTTGAGCGGGGTGCTTTCCAGCATCTCACAGGCGATGCCCCCAAGGTTTTCCCGGCCAATGACGCGATGCGCGTCCATATTTACCTTGCGATCGCGCAAGTCTTCATAATAGTAATCTGAATTGACAAACCGGCCGCCTTTGCGATTGGAGTCGATCCGGCGTACCCGCTCCATGGCGGGCAGATAAATCCACTGACTGGAATCACCGTCGGCGGGATCAATGGTCAGCAAACCGGTCCCTTCAATGTCCGCCGGTTCGGTAAAGCGGATGAGCGTGGCTACTTCGCTCCCCTTTTCATCCTTGCGGTAGGTGATCATCTTGCGGATACGTGGGTTGCGGCCTTTCTCGGTAAGCGTCATGGTCAATGCGGAAGTGGCATCCTTGCCGTTGGGCCGGTCATAGACACGCTGGGCCAATTGATCTCCGGCGGCATCGGCCCACGCTGAAGCAGCCAGAAACAGGCTGGAGAATATCAATAGGGCATGCCGCATTGTTTTCAGGCCGATTGCCGCAGGTTCTGGACAGTTCATCTTTCCCTTTATTTCCTCGCGCTGGCGTAAAGATTCAAGTCCGGCACCAAATTTTACAGTACACGAGATATTTCCAGTAATGAAATGCGCATGGAATGGACTGCTTTCCGTGACGCATCAAATTTCATGTTTACCCGCTGGCTTTCTCCAGCCGCTTCTTCGCCACAAAACTCTTCAATCGCTGAACGGGATTGCGGTTGCCCCACCATAGCCGGCGATGATGGAAGCGGTTGAGGCGGGCATCCAGGTAGGTGTACCAGGGAACCAATTCCAACTCTTGCGGATGCAGCAAGCCAAGTACCGTCTGGGTGGTAATGAAGCCCGCGCACAGCTTGCAGCCGGCAATCGAACTCGGACCCTTGCGGGCCTTCAGGTTGATTGATTTAGGGTCAAGATATTTGAGGTGATGCATCTCCGGGGCAAAGCCCAGGGCGAACTGGATGATCTTTTCCTCCTCGCTCATCTGCGGTGAGATGGCAAAGTAATTGTCATAGGACATGCCTCCCGGCCCAAATGCCAATACCCCCGCTCCCAGCCCCAGCGGTACCGCTGCCACGGTAACAAGCCCCCGTGCGGTGGCCGAATTGATCAGCAGCGGGTGCATGTCAACGGCGAATACATCTATCCCGTCCACGACCAGATCCACCCCCGCCAGAAAGGCATCGATATTATCCGCATCGATGCCTTTGTCGAAAATCTTTACACGTAGCTCAGGGTTGATCTCCAGGGCATATTCCAGCATCACCTCAATCTTGCGGCGGCCCAGCGTACGGGTGTTGGCGCCATACTGACGGTTGAAGTTGGCCTGTTCGAATTCGTCAAACTCGGCAATGTGGAACCCGCCCACCCCGGCGCGCACCAGGCTGATGAGATAATCCCCTCCCACGCCACCCATCCCGGCAATCGCCACGGTGGATTGCCGCAGCCGCGCATGTTCGTTTGAGCTGACGATTCCAAGATTGCGGCTGAATGCACTGTCATAATCAAACTCAGTCATCGAAGGCCTCTTAATGGATAAATAGCAGGGGGGATTGGTACATCTTTACTCGTGGAAATGAGAAATGCAAGAGTCTTGCCCTGCCTTGCTGCATGAGATATGTGGATGTCTTAAATCTCACACAAAAAATCTTGTCGATAAATCTTACACACTGCGCGGCCAGGTATTATAAATAAACGCCAAGTCATTGGTACAAATGAATATATTATTCTGGCATGCTATGTGCTTAGTACATGGCAAGGTGAAATAAGCCTGAATGATTAACGAGTTCTGAATATCTCAAGGAGAACATAATGAAACTCACAAAACTTGCTGGTGCGTTGGCCATTTGCATGGCTTGCGCTTCGGGTACGGCCTCTGCGGATCTTTTCTATCAAAATGTAAACGCCTGGGATACGACTCCTGCCGCTGGTACAAATGGATATACTGCGATCATGGATGAAATGCAGGTGAACTGGGCTGCGAACTCTGTCTACACTGACCTTGATGCAAATGGCGTGGATCTTGGCGACACAGTCGTCGACAGCGGAGTAGGCACCGTTGGCGGCTATCTGTTAAGCGGTATAAACCTGATTGGAGCCCAGGCGAATGAGGGCGTTAATTTTACGCACGCATTGAATTTCGCTTATAACGATATGGCTGGCGTGGTAGTTGCGATGCTTAGCCCAAGCGCCATTCTGGCTCATTACACTTCCGGAACCATTGATCTCTGGGGCGATGCCGATCTTGATGGCGTCAACGATGTCAAGCTGCTGACGCTGAATGTGTTTAATAGTGACGGCACGATTGGCAATTTCAACATCTACGCTACAGTGGGCTATGCCGCTCCTGGTGTGTGGTACTTCCCGCCGGCTGTTGACTGGTCAACACAGGTTGTTGCAATTAATGCACGTATCGATACCAATCTGGATAAAGGTGGTGTTCCAGCGCTTCAGGCTGATGGAACATATGCGAGGACCTCAGTACTGAATGGCAGTGTAGAGTTCATTCCTGAGCCAGCCAGTATCGCTCTGATGGGTTTGGGCCTGCTGGGCCTGGGTTTGAGCCGCCGCAGTAAAAAAGCTGTTTAAGCAGAACCGGAACTAAAAAAACCGCGCAGTTTTCTGCGCGGTTTTTTTATGGGCGCTTCCCGAAGAAGCAACAAGAGCCGGGGTTTGAGCAATGGCCAGCAAAAACGGGCAGTTTATTTCCCGAACATGAACTGCGACAGACAGTTATCAAGGTCGGACATGGTTTTTTGAATCGCATTGGCACCGATGAAATAGGGCTTTCGCGGGGGGTGAACCATCGTGTTGAGTGGGCCGGCCATCTGAAATGGGAAGCCGATCCGTGCCAGTAATCGTGCCAGCGAAGGTTCCATCGCGGCGTAGCAATTTGTGATGCCATGTTTGCGGGCGAGATTGAAAATCTCGCGATACAAGCCCAAAGCCACGAGTGGGCCGTCCTGTTTGTCCATCGGGTTTGTGTGACGTGATCGCCTGGGTGGGGAGTGATGCAGCCCGGCGCTTGAAAGTTCGCCCCGGTAGCGGCGTAATTCGCTGGTGATGGCCAGTCGGCCGATTTCTCCGATCTGCCTTGGAGAAATGGCCGTCATAAGTGAAATCGAGTAACGGGTGAAAATGCTCAGGCCTTCGGTGCTGGGCAGGATTAGACGAGAGCAACCTACTGCAGTGCCCGTTTCCGTGGAGCGGCAAAGCACGTGCAAACTGTGCGTGTCGTACGTATCGCTTTCCATCTGGGTGTTATCCGGATTGGGCAAGCGACTCAGTTCCGCACGGAAAACATGGTGCCGCAGGGCAAGGTAATCCCGGTATGCCTGCGTACCCGGGCTTACAATCAAATACTCGAATTTATTCTCCGCGAGCACCGGATTTCCCCGCGATATGTGCTTTAAATACAGCCGCTTGACCAATTGATGAAGGGGCGTGCCGGGAGGAACGGTCAGTGTGCTTGAAACACAGTCCGATATGACCGTAGATTGTGTGTGATATCAATTAAATGCTGCGTCTTTTATGTGTTTACCTTTAACCAATTTTAAAACAAATTGATTCTGGCTTCGTTACATAAAAGTAATTTGGCAGAACCTCCTGGGCGAGGTTTGCTACGGGCCATCCATTCTACTGCTTACCGATGTTGTTCCTGACGGCAGTATTTGGAGCGGATGTATTGCATGCTTCTTGTGCTTGCAGGAAGCTGAGGATACATGTTTCCTTCTGACTCAGGCTGTGTTCCATTTCAACTGCGCTGATCAGGTAGGCCCGCCTGGGTGGTTCGACGCTTTCATTGATGGGGCCAACCGACACCCAGGGGAACCCCAGTGTTTTGAGAAGCCGGCTGAAGCGGTTTTCCATGGCGGCCATGCAGAAATCAATGCCATTCTGCTTGCACACCAGGTATATCTCCCGGTACATGCCCAGGACCAGCTCCGGCTGGTGATGGCGGTGGTTATCAGGAAGCCTGCTCATTTCAGATTCGGGATCACCCTGAAAGGGTTTGTTCCGGTCTTCCTGGCGGCGCCGGTACTGCGGAGCGATGGCCATGCGGGAGATTTCACCGATATTGTCATCCATTGCACCAGGGTAGGGGAGGGGGTGTTCAATGATGTATCTGGGGGTGACATTCAGGCCAATGCTGCTGGGGAAAATCACGCGAACTGAAGCGGCGGGGTTGCCTGAAGCTTTGTGGTAAGACATGAAATGGCGGCTGTACTGGTCATATTGGTCAGTCTCCATGGGCTGGCCAGTGCTGGATAAAGGGCAGGATGGAGGAATGACGCGATGGAGTTCCTTGCAAAAAACCTCATAACGAAATTCGAGATAAAGTTCATAGGCGCGCGTTCCCGGCACGACTTCATCGACATGGAAATAACCGGTTTCCATACTGAGCCCCTCAGTCTGAACATAATTCATGATTTTTCACCTGTAACGATGAATACACCACCAGCGACCAATTGGCGGCCACTCGCCACTTGCTCGGATAGATCCTGGAATAGTTGCTTGATGTCAATGGCGTCGCCCAGCAGGGATGCCTTGTAACCGAGAAGGATATTGAACAGCACGTTGAATGGCAGTTCACTGCTGGTGAGGGCCAGGATGCGGCTCCTGACGTTGACGAATCCCGCTTCGGCCATCAAGTTCGGCAGTTTACGGCCCATGAAACGATCTCCTCCCTTTTCAGCCTGGGTTGTCTGGGCTGTTCGAAGAAGTTGACTGACGCGTGGGTCCTCGGGATAGAAAACAACCAGGCCATCATCAGAATCAACAGCACAGAAGCGGCCGCCGGGGCGCATGACCCGGTGCATTTCGGAAATTACGGTTTCTGGCCGGGGAATGTGCTGAAGCACAAAACGCGAGTAGGAGAAGTCAATGCTGCTGTCAGGGATTGGCAAGCGGTCTCCATACGCCTGAATCTGAAATAAGCCTCGGGCAGGTTTGCTGTGAACATTGTTCGCCACCTGAGCCAGCAATATGGGGCTTGGTTCCACGACAGTCAGGCTGCCATCTGGTGCCAGTTCGGCTAGCAGGTCGGAGACAAAACCGGGACCACAGCCCAATTCAAGCACATCGTGCCCAGGCTGAATGCCGGCTGAGCGCAGTATATCTGTCTCCAGGCCGCGAACCGCCTGGGCTTGCTGGCGTAACCGCTCGGCCTGGAAGTCAGCGTCTTTCAGTGTTTCGAAGTGGTAGGAACCAGTACTCATAATATGTTCGAGTTCCTCAGCCTGGTTTCGCTGGTTTCTTTTTTTCTCATGTCATGGTGAAGAGTTGTCACCAGTCCACCCTTTACAATGTGATCCCCGCTACAGCCTGAACCATGACGGGAAAACTTGGCCTTTACCATTCCTGCATGATCTGGGACATATTGGGCCGCTGATTACAATTGCTTCAACAAGGCTTTTACTTCCTCAATCCGGGGGAACGTTTTCTCCTTGGCCAGGAGTTGCTCCAACTCTTTGCGTGCCTTGATCTTGTCGCCTGATTTTACCAACCCAACTGCGAAATGATAACGGATTTCTGCCGCTTCCGGGGCTAGATTGCTTGCCTTTTGCAGGAGCGGCAGGCCGCGTGCCACGTCACCTTTTTCCACCAGGATCCAACCGAGGGTATCAAGTATCGCCGGGCTATCAGGCGCTAGTTGATTGGCCTTCTCGGCATGCTCCACGGCTCTCGGATCTTTCTCCTGATGGTAAAGCCAGGCCAGGTTGTTAAGTGCCGGAACGTGGTTTGGATTCTGCCGCAGCACAGTTTGATATTGATCGATGGCTGCTTTGTTCTGCTTGTTGGCGAGGTGGATTCCTGCCTGGTGCATGCGGGTTTGAATATCGGCAGGGTGTTCTTTCAGCCATTGGGTCAAGCGGGCGTCTGCGACCTTGCCTTTGCCGGACTGATCGAGGGCGATATGCAGCTTCACCATGATCTGGCCAGCCTTGCCGATAGCGAGTGCCTGCTCGAAGGCTTTCGCCGCAAGATCAGGCTTCTTTTGCGCCATCAGAATATTACCTTCCAGCTCGAAACCTGCCGGTGATTTTGCACTTTTCTTTTGAATCTGCCGGGCAATTGCAAGGGCTTGCTCGTGTTTTCCTTGACCGCTCTCCAGTGTGGCCAAGGCCAATTGCGCTTCCAGATAATCAGGGCGCAATTCAAGGGCTTTTTTCAGGGCGTTCGATGCCTCCGTCTGGTTCTGCATTGCCATGTGAATGGAAGCGATACGTAACTGTACAGGGGCTGAGTCCGGTTTCAGGGCGGCGAGCCGGTTGTAAGTTTCCAATGCACCCGGCTTGTCGCCGTTGGCAAACTGGGCCTGCGCCAGCATGTCTTGAACTTCCGGGCTGCTTGGGTTGGAGCCCTGAAATTTCTTGGCCAGAGCAAGCGCCTTCGTTTTTTCATCGATGCGCAGATAATGGGCCGCCAGTGTCGTAGCTGGCTGAATGGCGTCCGGGTTTTCCTGGCTTGATTTTTCCAGCCAGGTTGTGGCTTCCTTGATCTGCTTTTGGGAAAGAGCAAGATTGGCCAGTGCGGTCATGATCGGAACGTTTTTCTGGTCTTTTTCGAGAGCGGCCTCAAGGCGTTTTTTTGCAGCATCCGGTTTCTTTTCCTGCAAGTCAAGCTGGACAAGGCTCATCACCGCCGGAAAATTGGATGGCTGGATGGAAAGGGCTTTTTCAAAGCTTGCACGCGCATTGGGCAAATCTTTCTTGCCCAGATAGGCCGCGCCTTTCAGGTTGTAGGGCAGAGGATTGTCAGGTTGTTCTTTTTCAAAGGATTTCGCCGCGGCAAGGGCTTTGTCGTACTCCTTGAGGCGAAGATGGGTCAAGGTCAGCAGGGTGCCTGCCTTGGGCGATTTTGCATCCATTTTTACTGCTGTTTCCATTTCGGCCACGGCGCGTTCGTTTTCGCCCTGCGCCAGCTTGCTCATGCCAATGGCTGAATGGAGGCTTGCAGATTTTGGTGCAAGTGCACTGGCCTTTGAAAAATAATCCGTTGCCTTGCTGAATTCTCCAGCCTGCATATACAACTCACCCGCGAGGGCGAACAGTTGCGCATCCTGTGGCGCGGCTTCAAGCGCCGGGGACAGCACATCGATTGCTTGCTGTGTCTGGCGGCTTTTCATCAGAGTAGACGCCAGCAGCTTGAGGGCATAAAGATTGCCGGGATTCTCTCCCAGGTATTTTTTCAGGTGTTGTTCGGCTTGTGGCATCGAACCCAGCGAGAATTGCACCGCACCAGCCAGCAGGATGCTGGGCATGTGTTCTGGCGCTGCACGCAGGATTTGCTGCAGGGATTCCAGTGCGGCCTCAGGCTTGCCCTGGCGGGAATCGAGCAATGCCTGGGTATAGAGAACGATCAGATTATTTGGCGCTGTCTTGCGTGCTGCTTCGATATTTGCCTTGGCGGCATCGAATTTCCCTGTCGCAATTTCCAGATAGGCTTTGTTGATATGCGCGTATTTGTTACCTGGTTGCAATTTCAAAACCTGGTCATAGGCGGCGTGAGCCGGTTCGGCTTTCCCCTGCGCACGCAGCAAGTCGCCCTTGAAAAGCCAGGCATTGGTGTCCTGCGGGTTTTTGCTGACGGCCTGTTCGGAGAATTGTACCGCGGCGTCGATATTTCCCTCCGTGAGCGAATGTCTGGCCAGGCCGATAAGCGCGTCCGGATAGTCAGGTTTGCTCTTCAGTGCTTGCTCAAACGATTCTCTGGCTTCCTTGCCTTTGCCCAAAGCCAGGTAGGCATTGCCACGCAAACTTGATATTTCGGCAGATTCCTTATCTCCCTGAACCTGTTTCGTTTCGTCCAGAACTTGCTGGAACTGGCCCTGGGAGAGCAAGGCCTTTGCCAGGGCAGCTTGCACATTGGCGGCGCTCATGCCCAGGCTCAAGGCCTTGCGGAGTTCCTTTTCGGCAGATTTTGGATCTTCTGTTTTGAGGTATATCTCACCAAGGAGATAACGAGCCTTGGGATCATCCGGGTTCTGTTGCAAGGCATTCTTGAGCTGGATGATGGCAGCCTTGATGTCGCCTTTTTGCTGAAGCTGCTCAGCCTCGGCGACCAGCGCCTGGGGAGTTTGTGACTTGCCGCAGGCGGTCAGGCTACCCATGAGCAGGGCGGCGCTTAACAGGATGAAGGTGATTCTTATTGGTTTTTGTATGGGATCAGGCATGTTTTTATTCCCTAAGTCGGTTTGTCAATGCGATATCACTCTGCGGGGATGAGCAGCAAGGCCGAGTTTTCAATGCATCCGAACTGCTTCTGAACTCAATGCCATGGCCGTAACAGCTTGGGTATAACGCGTTGTAATATTGGGCATCATATACCAAATTAAATAGTTTTAAGTGCGATTGCCAGGTTAATCAAGGGCCATTCTTCCTGCATCTGAATTTATTGGCTGCTTATCGTGGCAGGTATTCCCTGTTTCAAGCATGGCTGGGTGTTTCTGATACAATTCCGGCCTATGAGTTATCAAGTCCTGGCACGCAAATGGCGGCCCAAATCCTTCACCGAGCTGGTTGGGCAGGAGCACGTGGTGAAGGCGCTTTCCAATGCGCTCGACCAGCAGCGTCTGCACCATGCCTATCTGCTGACCGGTACGCGCGGCGTGGGCAAGACCACCGTGGCGCGCATCCTGGCCAAGTCGCTCAACTGCGAAACCGGCATCACCTCCAGGCCCTGCGGCACTTGCGCCACCTGCCGCGAAATCGATTCCGGGCGTTTTATCGATCTGCTGGAACTGGATGCGGCCTCGAATACCGGTATCGACAATATGCGCGAGGTGCTGGACAACGCGCAGTACGCGCCCACGGCGGGGCGCTTCAAGGTTTACCTGATAGACGAAGTGCACATGCTCTCCAAGGCGGCCTTCAATTCCATGCTGAAAACGCTTGAAGAGCCGCCGGAGCACGTCAAGTTCATCCTCGCCACCACCGACCCGCAGAAAATTCCGGTCACGGTGCTGTCGCGTTGCCTGCAATTCAACCTCAAGCAGATGCCGCCCGCCGCCATCGTCGGCCATCTCAAGGATGTACTGGAGCGCGAATCCCTGGCATTCGATGTGCCTGCCCTGCAATTGCTGGCGCGCTCCGCGCAGGGCAGCATGCGCGATGCGCTGTCCCTGCTTGACCAGTCCATCGCCTATGGCGGGGGCAAGGTCGAAGAGGCGCAGGTGCGCGCCATGCTGGGCGCGATTGACCAGAGTTACCTGTTTACCCTGCTGGAGCGGCTGGCGGATGCGGATGGCGCCGGCTTGATTGCGCTTGCAGAGCAGATGGAAGAGCGCAGCCTATCTTATGATGCCGCGCTGCAGGATCTGGGGGCCTTGCTGCACCAGATTGCCCTGGCCCAGACGGTGCCACAGGCCTTGAGCGAGGATATTCCGGAGCGCCAGCGCATTCTCGAACTGGCGCAACGCTTCAGCCCGGAAGAGGTGCAACTCCATTACCAGATCACGCTTCACGGGCGCAAGGATCTGGGCCTGGCGCCGGATGAGTTCGCCGGCTTCAGCATGGCGTTGCTGCGCATGCTGGCCTTTACGCTGGATGCGCCGCCAGCAGGGGAGCGGCCCGCAAAACATGAAGCAGCGGCGGCCAGGAAAACAGTCAAGCCGGCACCAGCGGCCGCCGTGGTGCCGCAGCCGGAAGCGCCGCCTCCCCCTCTTAAAGTTCAGGAGCCAGCCCCGGCTCCTGTGATGCCCGCCCCGCCAGCCACTGAGGCAGCAGGCAAACCCTTCGATGGTGATTGGCCGGGCTTGGTGGTGAAGCTCGGGCTGGGCGGCATGGCCAAAATGCTGGCACAGCATTGCGAGCTCAAAAGCTATGATGGACAACGCATCGAGCTGTGCGTGCCTGAAGAGCACAAGCACCTGATGGAAAAGGCCTACCAGGATAAGCTCAAGGCGGCGCTGGATGATTTTGCCGGCGTCTCGGTGTTTTTGAATATTTCCCTTGGCAGCGTGACCGGGCTGACTCCGGCGAAACTGGATCACCAGGAAAAACAGGCGCGCCAGGCGGAGGCCATTGCCGCCATCGAACAGGACCCTTTCGTGCGTGATCTGGTCGATAATTTCGATGCGCAGATCATTGAATCAACCATTAAACCCATTGATTAGTAGGAGAAAACCATGATGAAAGGCGGCATAGGCGGTCTGATGAAACAGGCCCAGCAAATGCAGGACAACATGAAAAAGATGCAGGAGCAATTGGCTTCTGTAGAAGTCGAAGGCCAGGCAGGTGCCGGCATGGTGAAAATCGTCATGAACTGCCGCCACGACATCAAGCGCGTCAGCATCGACGACAGCCTGATGACCGAAGACAAGGAAATGCTGGAAGATCTGATAGCTGCGGCGGTCAACGACGCCGTGCGCCGCGTGGAACAGACCAGCCAGGAGAAAATGTCCGGCTTTACCAGCGGACTGAACCTGCCGCCAGGCTTCAAGCTGCCGTTCTGATGCAGGCATCGTGAGGGGTGAGGGGTGAGAGGTGAGGCGTAAAATCTTCGTTCCCCTCACCCCTCACCCCTCACCCCTCACCCCTCACCCCAAAATGAAAACCCCTTCCAGCCTAGACCATCTCATCGAATCCCTGCGCTGCCTGCCGGGTGTCGGCCCTAAATCCGCCCAGCGCATGGCTTATCACCTGTTGCAGCGCGATCAGGCCGGTGCCGGGCGGCTGGCGCATGCGCTGACCCACGCGCTGGAAACCATCCGCCACTGCGAGAAATGCAACAGTTTCAGCGAAGTCGAAGTCTGCGATCTGTGCCTTTCGCCCAAGCGCGACGACAGCCTGTTGTGCGTGGTGGAAATGCCGGCGGACCTGATGATGATGGAGCAGGCGCATTGCTACCGCGGCCTGTATTTCGTGCTCATGGGGCGGCTGTCACCCCTGGATGGCGTTGGCCCGCGTGAAATTCACCTCGACCGCCTGGTGCGCCGCGCGGCCGATGGCATCGTGCAGGAAGTGATCCTTGCCACCAATTTCACTGTCGAAGGCGAGGCGACCGCTCATTACATCAGTGAACTGCTCACTCCGCGCGGCATCAAGGTCACCCGTATTGCGCGCGGCCTGCCGGTCGGCGGGGAACTGGAACACGTGGATAGCGGTACCTTGGCGCAAGCTGTTCTCGAACGGCGCAACGTCGCCTGAAATCTGTGCAGGTTTGGCGCATCAGCCGGAAATCGTGCCCGATTTTGGTGCGCCCATATTTCAGCGCTTATTTGTCTCTTCCCCATATCTAAGCTGATTTTTATCAGGATCAACGAGTTGCCTGCCATGGCATGAGAATTGCGTTGCTGGCGGGATATGAAAACCTCCGCCACTCCATCTGAATTTCCGCTTCGTGTCCTGCTGGTGGATGAAACCTTCGAACGCGCGGCGATGCTCAAGAATGCCTTGCAGGAAGCAGGCTGCAAGATTGTTGCTCATGTCTCTTCCACCGCCGATCTACCTGGACTGGTGGCCGAACTTAACCCCGATCTGATCATACTCGACACGGAATCGCCGGACCGCGATACGCTGGAAAACCTCTGTGTTATCAAGCGTGATCAGCCGCGCCCGATCGTGATGTTTACCCACGATAACGATAGTGACAAGATCCGCGCAGCCATCCGAGCCGGGGTTAGTGCTTATGTCGTGGATGGCCTGAAGAGCGAGCGTTTGCGGCCGATCATGGACGTGGCGATTGCGCGATTCAACGAGTTTCAGGCGATGCGGGCAGATCTGGAAAAAGCAGAAAGCAAGCTTATGGAGCGCAAGGATGTGGATCGCGCCAAGGGAATTTTGATGAAACAGCGCGGCTGGTCTGAGGACGAGGCTTATCAGGCTTTGCGTAAAACGGCCATGGACAAAGGTTTGCGCCTGTCTGAAGTAGCGGCCAATGTGATTTCCGTAGCAGATTTACTGGCGTGACATTAATCTGGCATGCTTAGTGCTTAAGTAAAAAACAACGACCCAACGGCGGGTTGTAAGAAAGATTCAAATAATCCGGTCAAAGCCGATCGGAGCAAGGACAAAGGCGTCCATTCGCGGGAGACATTTCTCTCGCGGATGTGACGCCTTTTTTGTTTTGTTTTTTTTATCCAGGAGAAAGCCATGAGTGAAGATTTCAAAAGCAGCCGGAGAGATTTCATGAAAAAAGGTGCAACTTTATTGGGTGCGGGGGCCTTGATGGCCATGGTCGATCCGGCAATTCGCAGTGGTGCCTGGGCGGCTGGGTCCGATGCACCGGAAAAAACCGAGGTGAAAGTCGGCTTCATTCCCCTGACCGATTGCGCCTCGGTGGTGATCGCTTCGGTGATGGGCTTCGACAAGAAATACGGCATCAAGATTGTGCCCAGCAAGGAGGCCTCCTGGGCTGGCGTGCGCGACAAGATTACCAACGGCGAACTGGATGCCGCCCACGTGCTGTATGGCCTGGTCTACGGCGTGCAGATGGGCATCGGCGGGCCGAAGAAGGACATGGCGGTACTCATGAACCTCAACCATAACGGCCAGGGCATTACCCTTTCCAACCAGCTCAAGGCCAAGGGCGCGGTGGATGGCACCAGCCTGGCAGCTCTGATCAAGAAGGAGCCGCGCGAATACACCTTCGCCCAGACATTTCCTACCGGCACCCACGCCATGTGGCTGTATTACTGGCTGGCCAGCTACGGCGTGAATCCCTTCACCGAGGTCAAGAACATCACCGTGCCGCCGCCGCAGATGATCGCCAACATGCGCGTCGGCAACATGGACGGCTACTGCGTGGGCGAGCCGTGGCACGCGCGCGCCATCCGCGACAACGTGGGTTTCACCGCTGCCACCACCCAGGAAATCTGGAAGGATCACCCGGAAAAAGTGCTCGGCACCACGGCGGAATGGGTGGCGAAATACCCCAACACCGCGCGCGCCATGATCATGGCCATCCTCGATGCGTCCAAATACATCGACGACATGAAAAACCGTTCCGGCGTGGCCAAGATCATCGCCGAAAAGTCCTACGTCAATACCGACTTCGATTCCATCGAGGATCGTATGCTGGGCCAGTACGACAACGGCAACGGCAGGAAATGGCAGGACGCCAATTACATGAAGTTCTACAACGAAGGCACGGTGAACTTCCCCTACCTCTCGGACGGCATGTGGTTCCTCACCCAGCACAAGCGCTGGGGCCTGCTCAAGGAAGACCCGGATTACCTGGCTGTGGCCAAAAAGGTCAACCAGATTGAACTCTACAAACAGGCCGCGACACAGACCAGGACGCCGATTCCGAAAGACGTCATGCGCAGCAGCAAGATGATCGACGGCACGGTGTGGGACGGCAAGGACCCGAAAGCCTACGCCGCCGGGTTCAAGGTCAAGGCGTAATCATTCTCGATAATTTTGAAAGGAATTCATCATGAAAACCGAAAAAATTGCACTGGTGCGCAGCAGCTGGCAACAGGTTCTTCCGATCAAGGACACGGCGGCGCAGTTGTTCTATGGCCAGCTGTTCGAGCTCGACCCCTCCCTGCGCGGCATGTTCAGGGGCGATATGGTCGAGCAAGGACGCAAGCTCATGGCGATGATCAACACCGTCGTCAACAGCCTGGACAATCTCGGCCCCCTTCTGGAAAGAATTGAAGATCTGGGGCGCGGCCATGTCGCTTACGGCGTGACAGAAGCGCATTACGACACCGTGGGCAGCGCGCTGATCTGGACGCTGGGCAAGGGGCTGGGCGAGCAGTTCACCCCGGCGGTCAAGGATGCCTGGGTGGAAGCCTACGGCACGCTGTCATCCGCCATGAAACAGGCCGCTTACGCCCCGGCGTGAAAGTTCCGGCCACCCGGCGCAGTGAGCCGGGTGGCCGGCTGATGTGCCTGTAAAAGGAGATTCAAAATGAGTGCGATCCAGATAACAAATGAAAGTATGAAAGAAATCATGTCAGATCCGGAGACCGTGGTGACAGGCAAATCCCTCGCAGCCGTTGCGTCTGTCGAGAAAACCGGGCCTGGCGCAAGCAAGCCCGGCAGGATTGGGCAAATGGCTGGGGAGGTTATCAAGTGGCTGGTTCCACCGGTGCTGGGCCTGGCGCTGTTCATCGGCCTGTGGGCGCTGGTGTCCCAGACCAGCCCGCAACTGCCCGGCCCGCTCAAGACCTGGGATTCAGCCGTCGCCTTGTTCAGCGACCCGTTCTACAGCAATGGCCCCAATGACCAGGGTATCGGCTGGAATATCCTGGCCTCCCTGCAGCGCGTGGCCATCGGCTTCGGCATGGCGGCGCTGATCGGCATTCCGCTGGGTTTCATGATTGGGCGCTTCCAGTTCCTCAGCGCCATGATGTCGCCCATCATCAGCCTGTTGCGCCCGGTTTCACCGCTGGCATGGCTGCCGATCGGCCTGCTGGTGTTCAAGGCGGCCAACCCGGCGGCAGTCTGGGTGATTTTCATCTCCGCCATCTGGCCGATGATCATCAACACCGCCGTGGGCGTGAACCGCATTCCCCAGGACTACATGAACGTGGCCAAGGTGCTGAACCTGTCCGAATGGAAGATCTTCACCAAGATCCTGTTTCCCGCCGTGCTGCCCTACATGATGACCGGCATCCGCCTTTCCATCGGCGTGGCCTGGCTGGTGATCGTGGCGGCGGAAATGCTCACCGGCGGCGTCGGCATCGGTTTCTGGGTGTGGGACGAATGGAATAATCTCAACGTCGAACACATCATCATCGCCATCTTCATCGTCGGCATCGTCGGGCTGCTGCTGGAACAGGCGCTGGTTCTGCTGGCTAAACGGTTCAGTTACGAGTGAGGTGAGGGGTAAGGCGTGAGGGGTGAGGCGGAAAGTCAAAATCTACCGCGCACCTGTTTTTTCGCCTCACCCCTAACCCCTCCCGCCTCACCTCCAAGGAGAAAATCATGGAAAAATACGTCCAAATCGAAAACGTGCGCCAGGTCTTCAACACCAGGAAAGGCCCATTCGTGGCGCTGCGCGACATCAATCTCAACATTGCCCAGGGCGAGTTCATCGCGCTGATCGGCCACTCCGGCTGCGGCAAGTCCACCCTGCTGAACCTGGTGGCGGGACTGACCCTGCCCAGTGACGGCGCGATGCTGTGCGCCGGGCGCGAAATCGCCGGTCCCGGCCCGGAGCGCGGGGTGGTGTTCCAGAACCATAGCCTGCTGCCGTGGCTGACCTGCTTCGAAAATGTCCATCTCGCCGTGGAGCGCGTGTTTGGCCAGAGCGAGAGCCGCGCCAACCTCAAGAAGCGTACCCACGAGGCGCTGGCGCTGGTGGGGCTGACGCATGCCGAGCACAAGCATCCGCACGAGATTTCCGGCGGCATGAAGCAGCGCGTTGGCATCGCCCGCGCGCTCTCCATGCAGCCCAAGGTGCTGCTGCTGGACGAGCCGTTTGGCGCGCTGGATGCGCTCACCCGCGCCCATCTCCAGGACGAGCTGATGAAAATCACGGCGGAAACCCACAGCACGGTGGTGATGGTGACGCACGATGTCGACGAGGCGGTGTTGCTGTCCGACCGTATCGTGATGATGACCAACGGCCCAGCCGCGACCATCGGCGAAATCCTCAATGTGGACCTGCCGCGCCCGCGCGAACGCCTGGCGCTGGCCAACGACGCCAGGTACCACGAATACCGCGGCGCGGTGCTGGACTTCCTGTATCGCCGCCAGCTACGGCCGGCGGCCTAGTGCCGGGGGAATTGGTATCGGAGAAATTGGCGATGAAAGAAGTCAAATCAGTCTGCTGTTACTGCGGTGTCGGCTGCGGGGTCATCATTAGCGCGGATAGGGGCAAAATTGTCGAGGTGCGCGGCGACCCCGATCATCCGGCGAATTACGGGCGTCTCTGCACCAAGGGCGCCAATCTGCACCGCTCGGCCGTGACCGATACCCGGGCGCTCTATCCGGAACTGCGGTTGGAACGTGAATCCGCGCGCCAAAGGCTGGGCTGGGACGAGGCGCTGGATTATGCCACCGGCCGTCTGGCCGGGATTATCCGCGCGCATGGTCCGGACAGCGTGGCGTTCTACGTTTCCGGGCAGCTGCTGACCGAGGATTATTACGCCTTCAACAAGCTGGCCAAGGGGCTGATCGGCACCAACAATATCGACACCAATTCCCGCCTGTGCATGTCGTCCGCCGTGGCGGGCTACAAGCAGACGCTGGGCATGGATGCGCCGCCGGCCTGCTACGAGGATATCGAACAGGCAAACTGCATTTTCATCGCCGGTTCCAATACCGCCTATGCCCATCCCATCCTGTTTCGCCGCATCGAGGCCGCCAAACAGGCCAATCCCGGCCTGAAAATCATCGTGGCCGACCCGCGCCGCACCGATACTGCCTCCGCCGCAGACCTGCACCTGCCCATCCTGCCCGGCACGGACGTGGCGCTGTTCAATGCCATGCTGCACGTGCTGCTGTGGGAGGGGCTGGCAGATATGGATTTCATCCGCGCTCACACCGAGGGCTTCGAGGCGCTCAAGGACACTGTGCGCGAATACACGCCGCAAAGCGTTGCGGATATTTGCGGCATCCCGGCGCGCGACATCATTCAGGCTGCCAGGTGGTTCGGCGAATCGGGCGCCAGCCTGTCGCTGTATTGCCAGGGCCTGAACCAGTCCATCCACGGGACGGACAAGAACGCCGCGCTGATCAACCTGCACCTGGCCACCGGCCAGATCGGCAAGCCCGGCGCCGGCCCGTTTTCCCTCACCGGCCAGGTGAATGCCATGGGCGGGCGCGAAGTCGGGGGGATGGCCAACCTGCTGCCCGCGCACCGGGATCTGGCCAACCCGCAACATCGGGCCGAGGTGGCCAGGCTATGGGGCGTGGACAGCATTCCCGAACGCCCGGGAAAAACCGCCGTGGAGATGTTCGAGGCCATGCGGCAGGGCGAGATCAAGGCGATCTGGATCGTGTGCACCAATCCGGCGCTTTCCATGCCCGATCAGGGCAGGGTGCGGGAAGCGCTGGAACGTGCCGAATTCGTCATCCTGCAGGAAGCCTACCGCAGCAGCGAAACCGTTCCCTATGCCGACTTGCTGCTGCCCGCCGCGAGCTGGGGCGAGAAGGAAGGCGCGGTGACCAATTCCGAACGGCGTATCAGCCATGTTCGCCCGGCCCGCATTCCGCCCGGCGAGGCGAGGCCTGATTGGGAAATTGCCAGCGATTTCGCGCGGCGCCTGAGCGTCAAGCTCAAACACCCTGCCGGGCCGGGACTGTTTCCCTACGCCTGTGCGGAGGACGTTTTCAACGAGCACCGCGCAAGCACGCGCGGCCGCGATCTGGACATCAGCGGCCTGTCCTACCGCCTGCTGGATGAGCGCGGCCCGCAGCAGTGGCCGTTCAGGGAAGGCGAATCCGGCGGCAAGGCGCGCCTGTACGGCGATGGCGTATTCCCCACCGCCACGGGTAAAGCCCGGTTTGCGAATGTGCGCTACCAGGGCGTGGCAGAGCCAACCAATGCCCGCTTTCCGTTTCACCTGAACACCGGCCGCTTGCGCGACCAGTGGCACGGCATGACGCGCACCGGCACGGTGGCGCGCCTGTTCAGCCATGCCGAAGAGCCGGTGCTGGCGATGAACGCTGCCGATATGCGCCTGCGCGGCCTGAAGGACGGCGACGTGGCGCGGGTTTCAAGCAGGCGCGGCAGCTGCACGGTGCGCGTGCAGGCCTCGGCGGAAATGCAGCCGGCCCAGGTGTTCCTGCCCATGCACTGGGGCAGCCGCTTCATGAGCACGCCTGGCGCCAATGCCTTGACGGCCCCGGCGGTTGACCCGGTGTCGTTCCAGCCGGAACTCAAGCATGCCGCGGTGAGCATCGAGAAGCTGCCCTACACCTGGCAGATGGTGGCGCTGCGGCGGCATGGCGCGCTTGCGCTGATGCCGCGTGTGCAGGCGCTGCTGGCGCGTTTTCAGCATGCTTCGCTGGGGCTGTTCGGGCAGGATGAGCCGGTGCTGGTGCTGCGCGTGGCCGGAGACGCACCGGTCGATCCTGCCCTGGTCGAGCAGCTGGATCGCCTGCTGGGACTGGATGATCCTGATGCCACCATCCGTTATGACGATGTCAGGCGCGGTATTTCCAAGCGCATCCTGGTCGATCAGGGCCAGGTGATCGGAGCCAGGCTCACCGGGGAAACGCTGGCGCGCGACTGGCTCAAGGAGATGATCGCCGCGGGCCTGCCCTTCGAGCAGATCCGTTTGTGGGCCCTGGCGCCGGTGAACACGCCCCCGGTGGGCGGGGTCACGCGCGGAAAAATCGTATGCAACTGCAGGAATGTATCGGAAAAGGAAATCCGCGCTGCAATCAGCAAGGGCAGCGATCTTGCCGCCCTGCAAGCTGGGCTTCGCTGTGGCACGGAATGCGGCTCATGCCTGCCCGAGCTGAAACGCATGCTGGGGGAGTCGGCACCTGTCTCCGCCCCAAATCAGGGCATGAACAGCCTGGCGCGATTGCTTTGAGTGCATGCGTTTCCCATCAAGTTCGGCGGATTTTAAATAATACATTTTAAAACAATGTATTAAATAGTTGGCACGGTGTTTGCTCTAGTGATCCACAGTCGAGTTGTAGGTCGGGTTTCAACCCGACATGTCGGGCTAAAGCCCGACCTACGACCTAAAGGATTATTCAGGCTTAATATTTCTGGAGAAACACTGATGAAGAAAATCAAACTGGTGATGGTAGGCAACGGCATGGCCGGGGTACGCACGCTTGAGGAATTGCTCAAGCTTGCACCGGACATGTACGACATCACGGTCTTCGGCGCCGAGCCGCACGGCAACTACAACCGCATCATGCTGTCCCCCGTGCTGTCCGGCGAGCAGACCATCAAGGACATCATGCTCAATGATGTGGACTGGTACCGCGATAACGGCATCACCCTGCATCTCAACAAGAAGATCAACAGGATCGACCGCAAGAACCGCGTGGTATATGCGGAAGACGGCACCAGCGCCGAATATGACCGGATGATCCTGGCCACCGGCTCCAATCCCTTCATCCTGCCGGTGCCCGGCAACGATCTGGACGGCGTGATCGGCTTCCGCGACATCCATGACGTGGATGCCATGATCGACGCCTCCGGCAAGCACAAGCACGCGGTGGTCATCGGCGGCGGCCTGCTCGGCCTGGAAGCGGCCAACGGCCTGATGCTGCGCGGCATGGACGTAACCGTAATCCATATCGGGGAATGGCTGATGGAACGCCAGCTCGACCGAACCGCCGCCAGACTGCTGCAAAAATCACTGGAAGAAAAGGGGCTCAGGTTTCTGCTGCAGAAGCAGACCGAACTGCTCGTTGGCAATGATGGCCGTGTGGCGGGCGTGCGCTTCAAGGATGGCAGCGAAATCCCCGCCGACCTGGTGGTGATGGCCGTGGGTATCCGTCCCAACACCGCCCTGGCGGAATCTGCCGGCATCCACTGCAACCGCGGCATCGTGGTGAACGACACCATGCAGACCTACGACCCGCGCATTTACGCCATCGGTGAATGCGTCAGCCATCGCGGTACCTCCTACGGCCTGGTGGCGCCGCTATTCGAAATGGCCAAGGTGTGCGCCAATCACCTGGCGGAAATGGGCATCGGCCGCTACGTGGGTTCGGTCACGTCCACCAAGCTCAAGGTCACCGGTATCGACCTGTTTTCCGCCGGGAATTTCGGTGGTGGCGGGCAAACCGAGGATATCGTGCTGTCCGATCCGGTGGGTGGCGTGTACAAGAAGCTGGTGATTCAGGACAACAAGCTGGTGGGCGCCTGTCTTTATGGCGATACCGTGGACAGCGCCTGGTACTTCCAGCTGTTGCGCGAAGGGCGCAACGTTTCGGATATCCGCGACCACCTCATGTTCGGCCAGAGCAATCTCGGCGACGGCGGTCATGCCGGCCAGAACAAGGCCGCCGCGATGACCGATGAAATGGAAGTGTGCGGCTGCAACGGCGTGTGCAAGGGCGATATCGTCAAGGCCATCAAGGAAAAGGGTCTCTTCACCCTGGACGACGTCAAGAAGCATACCAAGGCCGCCAGTTCCTGCGGCTCCTGCTCCGGCCTGGTGGAGCAGATCCTTTCCTCCACCCTTGGCGGCGACTACTCCGCCACGCCGGCGGTCAAGCCGGTGTGCGGCTGCACCGAGCGCACCCACGATGAAGTGCGTGCCGCGATACGGGACCACAAGCTGCTGTCCATCCCGGACACCATGAAATTCCTCGAATGGCGCACCCCGGATGGCTGCGCCACCTGCCGCCCGGCGCTCAACTATTACCTGATCTCGACCTGGCCAGGCGAGGCCAGGGACGATGCCCAGTCGCGCTTCGTCAACGAGCGCGTGCATGCCAACATCCAGAAGGACGGCACCTATTCCGTGGTGCCGCGCATGTGGGGCGGCAAGACCACCGCCGCCGACCTGCGCCGTATCGCCGACGTGGCGGACAAGTACGAAGTGCCGATGATCCGCGTCACCGGCGGCCAGCGCATCGACCTGTTCGGCATCAAGAAGGAAGACCTGCCCGGCGTGTGGGCCGACCTGGACATGCCCTCCGGCCATGCCTACGGCAAGGCGCTGCGCACGGTGAAAACCTGCATCGGCAGCCAGTTCTGCCGCTTCGGCACACAGGATTCCACCCAGATGGGCATCGACCTGGAAAAAGCCTTCTGGAAAATGTGGGCGCCCCACAAGGTCAAGTTCGCCGTCTCCGGCTGTCCGCGCAACTGCGCCGAGGCCGCCATCAAGGACGTGGGCATCATTGCTGTGGATTCCGGCTGGGAAATTCACGTTGGCGGCAACGGCGGCATCAAGACCGAGGTTGCCGAGTTCCTGGTCAAGGTCAAAACTCCAGAGGAGGTGCTGGAATACACTGGCGCCTTCATCCAGGCCTACCGCGAGGAAGCCCGCTATCTCGACCGCACCGTGCACTGGATCCAGCGCGTGGGCATGGATTACGTGAAAAAGCGCGTGCTGGAAGACGAAGCCGGCCGCAAGGCGCTCTATCAGCGCCTGCTCTACGCCCTTTCGGTGGAAAAGGATCCGTGGAAGGAAAGAGCCACGGAAGGCGTCGCCAAACACGAATTCGAGGTTATCTCGGTTTGATGAAACCGGATTGAACCACGGAGGACACGGAGCGCACGAAGGAAAACATTCCTTTGTTTTACATGGTTTTTTCTCCGTGCTCTCCGTGTCCTCCGTGGTAAATCAAACTTTTCAGCTTAATACACAGGAGTTTCAAATGAGCAACTGGATCAGAATCGCGCCCCTTAGCGAGTTTCCGCAACGTGGTGCGCGTGTGGTGCGCCATGATGGCAAGGAAATCGCGGTGTTTCGCAACGCTGGCGATGAAGTCTTCGCCATGAACGACAAATGCCCGCACAAGGGAGGCCCGCTGTCTCAGGGCATCGTCTCCGGCAACACCGTCACCTGCCCGCTGCACGGCATGAATATCTGCTTCGAGGACGGTATGGCGCAGGCCCCGGACGAGGGCTGCGTCGGCACCTATCCCGTCAAGGTGGAAGAGGGCGTGGTGTTTCTGCAGGTTTGAAAATTCAGGCCTGGCCGAGCCGCTCGCACAGGCTTCTCACAGCCTCGCTTTCGCCGCGAATGCGCAGGAACGCGCCTTCACCGTCGGCGCGCTCCTCCAGCACCTCGCAACTGGCGAAGATTTCGCCGCGCAGTTGCTGTGCCGACCAGGGAAGGAAAAGCTCGGCTTCCGCAAGGCCCTGCTGGAAAAACGCGACGATTGCCTCGCGCAGTTCTGCAACATCGCCCGTGCGGCGCGCGCTCATCACCATGCAATCGGGGTACTGCGCGCGCAGCGCCGCTTCGCGTTCGGCTTGCGCCTCCGCAGTGCCGACATGGTCGATCTTGTTGAAGATGCGGATGCGCGGCACGTCCTTCGCGCCGATTTCGTCAAGCACCTTGTCGGTGACCTCTAGCTGCCGCTCGAACCCGGGATCGCTTGCATCAATGACGTGGAGCAGCAGCGATGCGTCAAGTGCCTCCTGGAGCGTCGATTTGAACGAGGCGACGAGACCGTGCGGCAGATTCTTGATGAAGCCGACCGTGTCGCTGACCAGCACGCGCGGCCTGCTCTCGGGCTGGAGGGCGCGCACGGTGGTGTCGAGCGTGGCGAAGAGCTTGTTTTCGACCAGCACCTCGCTGCCGGTGAGCGCGCGCATCAGGGTGGACTTTCCCGCGTTGGTGTAGCCGACCAGCGCCACGTTGGCGATTCCCTGGCGCTCCTGCCGCCGCGCGCGCTGCGTCTTGCGCTCGACTTCCATCGCCGCGATCTCAAGCTGCAACTCGGCGATGCGGTCGCGGATCTTGCGTTTGTCCAGCTCGGTGTGCGACTCGCCAGCGCCGCGGCCGCCGGCGCCGCTGCGCTGCCGCCCTTGCGGCCCGGCGAGTTTTGCCGCCTCGCGCAGACGCGGCGCCATGTAACCGAGGCGGGCGATTTCCACCTGCGCGCGCGCGGCGCGGGAACTGGCGTGGCGGTGGAAGATTTCGAGGATGACCATGGTGCGGTCCATCACCTCGCAGCCGGCCTCGATTTCGAGGTTGCGCGCCTGCGACGGCGAGATTTCGTGATCGACGAAAATGACGTCGATCTTGCCGGCGTCAGGGTCGGCGGCGGCCTGTGGCGTATGCTCGAAGGTGACAGGCGCTGGCGCGCTGTCCACGAATTCGCGTATCTCCTCCCTCTTCCCTGCACCCAGGTAGGCCGTCGTGTCGAAGCTGGAGCGCTTCTGCATGAAGGTGGCTGTGATCTCGAAACCCAGTGTCTTTGCCAGATCGCGCAGCTCGGCCAGCGATGCCTCGAACTCGACGTCGCTCACGTTCGGCAGTTGCACGGCCGCAACGACGGCGTATTTGGGCTTCTCTTTGACTTCTTTTTGCATTCGGGGATTGCTTCTCTTGAGTGGGCGAAGCCGGATAGTACCTACCTCTTAATCAAGGTGCAAAACTGGCTATGAATCCGGGGCGATTCAACCATCACTTCCGGTCAAGCGGAAGTTCAAGCACTGAGCGTACCTGTAAGCAGCCAATATCCCAGCACCACAATCAACACCAGCTGGATCAGCGACAGTCCTTTCCAGAAACCCAGCGGGTTGCGTTCCAGCAGGGGGCGGCTGCGTCCTTCGTTGAGCAGGCTCTGGTTGGGGCGGGTCAGGTCGGCGACGAATTCGGATTCGAGCTCGTAGCGCCGGTTGGGGTGGGGGTGGGTGGCCTTTTCCAGCGCGGCATCCACCCAGTCCGGAATGGCGGGATTGTGCAGCCGTGCCGGGGTGTAGGTGAATTTTTTCCGCGCGGCCCGCTCGGGGGTGATTTCGCCGTAGGGCAGTTGGCCGGTGAACATTTCATAGGCGATCACGCCTAGCGAGAAGATGTCCGAGCGATCGCTGCCCGGTTCGCCCCTGAAGTATTCCGGCGCCGAGTAGCTTGCCGTGCCGGCGATATGGTTGTGCTCCAGCGCGCTTTGTATCTCGGCCAGCCCGGCGATGCGGGTGGAACCGAAATCGATGATTTTCAGGGTGTTGTTGCGGTCGATCAGGATGTTGTCCGGCTTCAGGTCCTGGTGAATCATTTCCATCCGGTGCATGGCACGCAGGCCGCGCGCAATCTGGTCCACCGTGGCGCGCACGCGGCCGGTGCCGGGATCGGGATTGTCCCGCATCCACTGGCGCAGGGTCTGGCCCTCGATGTATTCGACCACGCTGTAGAGAAAGGTGCGCGGCCGCGCGGCGCGGTCGCAGACCTTGATCAGGTGTGGCGAATCCAGCCGCTTTGCCACCCATTCCTCGTGCAGGAACTGTTCGATGTAAAGCGGATCGTCGTTGTAATTCTGCGAGGGGGTTTTGACGACCACCTTCCTGGCCTGCGGATCCAGCGTGTCTTCCGCCAGATAGACCTGGCTGCGCGAGGTGGCGTTGAGTTCGCGCAGGATGCGGTAGCCATCCAGCACCTGGCCGGCCTTGAGGTCGGGCGGGAAGGGCAGGCGGGTCAGCTGTTCGAGGAATTCGTCCTTGCCGGCCTGCGGCAATGTTTCGATGCACAGCACCTGGCAGGTGATGTTGTCCTGACTGCCCTGGCTGAAGGCCTGGACCACCAGTGCCTCGGCCTGTTTCTGCGGATCGCCGGGGCAGGCTGCGAGAATTTGCTCCATGCCTTCCGCGCGAAGGACGTCGTGCACGCCATCCGTGGTCAGAATGAAGCAGTCGCCGGCCTGCAGGGCGCGGGTGTGGTAGTCGATATCGAGGCGCGCATCGATGCCCAGCGCCCGGGCCAGATAATCGCTCTTGTCGCCGAAATGTACGCGATGGTCTCGCGTGAGGCATTCCAGGCGGCCATCGCGCAGCAGATGGATGCGGCTGTCGCCGACATGGAACAGGTGGGCGGTGCGGGATTTCAGCACGATGGCGCTGAAGGTGGTCGCCAGCCCGCAATTGCCGCCGTAGAGCTTCTGCCCCTGGTTGTAGAGCCACAGGTTGAGCGCCCCCAGCACCCTGGTCGCCGCATGCTTGGTCGACCAGGAATCGGGCGTGCTGTAGTAATCGTCCAGGAACTGGCGTACCGCGATCTGGCTGGCATCCTTCCCGCCTTCGCTGGCGCTGACCCCGTCGGCGATGGCGACACAGATGCCCTTGCTGTCCAGCGTCGCATCCGTGGGAACCAGGGCGCCGTGGAAATCCTCGTTCTGCGGCTTGATGCCGGCAATCGAATGCTGCCCCAGGCGGATGGTCAGGGTTTGACTCATGTGTACTCCCACAGCAGCCATGGTTTGAAACCACGGAGAACACAGAGGGCACGGAGAATGCATTTTTGGCTCTCGCCCGACCGGTGAATGCCAAGAAACATGCAATCCATGGCCTTTACTCCGTGTTCTTCGTGAGCTCCGTGGTTAACTGGTTTTTTCTACAATCAGTGTACTTCGATCAGTTGCACGGTGCCATCCGGCAGGACTTCGGTCATGTGTCCTTTTGGCTCGCGCAGGAAGGCCGCGATGAACAACAGCACAACGGCCGCGGTAATGCCGATCACCAGGAAGAAGGTCTGGGTGGAGACCATGGCCAGCACGGTAAGGAAGGACACGCCCCCCACGTTGCCGTAAGCGCCGGTCATGCCGGCGATCTGGCCGGTCAGGCGGCGCTGGATCAGGGGCACCATGGCATACACCGCGCCCGATCCGGCCTTGGAGAAGATGCCGCCAAAGGTGGCGGCCAGTACCACCATGGGGAGGCTCCATTCCTTGCTGACATTGCTCAGTGCCATGAAGCTCAGCGCGATGCCGACGAAAACGATGATGAGCGTGATCTTGCGGCCGAACTTGTCGCTCAGCAGACCGCCGGCCGGGCGGGCAACCAGGTTGATGACGGCGTAGGAGCCGGCCAGCAGGCCAGCGACGACCTTGTCCAGGGCGAACATGTCGACATAGAACAGCGCCAGCATGGAAACCACGGCCAGTTCGGTGCCGAATGTCACCATGTAGGCCAGGTCGAGGATCGCGACCTGGGTGAAGGAATAGCGTTGCAGCTCAGGCACGGGCTGTTTCAGCACATGGGCATTCACCTGCCAGATTTTCCACACCTGAACCAGGTAGGTGAGGGTCAGGGCGGCATAGATGAGGTAAACCGTGGTTTGACCCAGCAGTTTCATGCCGGAGGGGGAAAGCTTCCAGGTCAGTATCCCCAGCGCCAGATACATGGGGATGTTCATCACGATGTACAGCGCGAGATCGAATCCGCTGGTGATTTCCAGTGCGCCGGTTTTCTTGGGCTTGAAGTAGGTCGAGCCCTTGGGGGTGTTGCGCGCCTTCCAGTAGAACAGGATGCCGTAGGCAATGGCGATCAGGCCGGTGAGGGCGATGGCATAGCGCCAGCCATCGGGGCCGCCCACGCTGGCGGCGATGATGGGCAGCAGGCCTGCCGCGCCAGCCGAGCCGAAGTTGCCCCAGCCGCCGTAAATGCCCTGGGCGACGCCGGTCTGACGCGCGGGAAACCATTCCGAGATCATGCGGATTCCGACCACGAAACCCGCGCCGACAAAGCCGGAGAGAAAGCGCAACAGCGCCAGTTGCTGAAAGTTCTCGGCCAGGGCAAAGGCCATGCTGATGATGCCGCCCAGGATCAGGATGGCCGAAAACAGGATGCGCGGCCCATAACGGTCAACCAGCATGCCGACCAGGATGCGCGCCGGAATCGTCATGGTGACGTTGAGTATCAGCAGTACCTTGGTCTGAAGATCCGTCAGCTGCAATGCTTCACGAATGAAGGGCATCAGGGGCGCATGCGCGAACCACACCATGAAGCTGACAAAGAAGGCCAGCCAGGTCAGGTGAAGGGTGCGGATGTTGGCTTTGGAGAAATCAAGAAGATTGAAACGGTCGGACATCATGTGCTCCTTTGGATGATCCATGAACAAGGATTTCCAGTGTAGAAGCAAAAGGCATGCCATTTATATAGCCTTTTGATTTAAAATGGCTATTGTTGTTTTTGAGGGCTTATTCGTGGTGCCTGCGCACTAAAACCGGGCATGCTGCCCGGTGTATGGTGCAGATTGGGTGTTTTGGGCCGGAATTACTGAATCACGAAAGATTCGAACAGGACATCCGTCACGCCTTCCTTGGCATCCAGCTTCAGTACCTTGTTGACGGCAGTCTTGATCAGGCCCATCACTTTTTTCTTGCCGGCCAGCGTCGCCAGTTCTTCGCTACTCTGGCTGCTGAGTACAAGAATAAGCTCGTGGCGAATGACGGGACTCCAACCCTTGATGGATTCGCTTATTTTGGGGTCGGCTACCTTGAGTGACATATCGACCTGTAGATATTGCGTCAATCCCTGCAAGTTGACGGTGAAGGTCTCCAGTTTGGCGTATGACGAAGCGCCACCTTCCTTGGAGCCTCCGCCACTGGCCTGGGCCGAGGCAGAAAAAAATAACAGGGCGGCAAGCAGTGGAAACCATATAAAGCGCATTTTTATTCCTTGGTATCTATCAGGGTTACAAGTTAATCAGAATTGGCTAGGTCGTCAATCGCCGGTAAATATCCGCGACCTTGAACGGCAGTTTGTTGACTTCGTCGATCACGGTGTAATTGACTGCGCCATAAAGGTGGGGAAGGTAGTCCCGCGCTTTTTCGTCAAGGGTGATGCAGAATGGGTGGATGCCGCTGCGCTGCGCTTCCTGCAGGGCCTTGCGGGTATCCTCGATGCCATACTGGGTGCGATAGTTGTCGTGGTAGTCGTCCGGTTTGCCGTCCGAAAGCGTGATCAGCAGCTTGGTGCGCGCCTCGACCTCATTCAGCACGCTGGTCAGATGGCGGATGGCAAAGCCCATGCGGGTGTATTCCTGCGGGCGGATGCCGCTGATGCGCGCTCTTACTTCCTCGTTATAGGGCTCATCGAAACGCTTGATGCGAAACAGTTCGCAACGCTTGCGGGTGGTGCCGGAAAAACCGTAAATGGCGTAGCGGTCGCCCAGGGTTTCGAGCGCTTCGCTTAATAAAATCAGCGATTCCCGCTCGGCATCGTTGATCCAGCCGCGCGTGCTGCCGCTCATGTCCACCATGAACATCACCGCGATGTTGCGCTCGCTGCGGTGCATGCGCATGAACAGGCGCTCGCTCATTTCGCTGCCGTCGCGGGCATCGGCAAGGGCTTCCACCAGCGCGTCGATATCCACGTTGTCGCCGTAGGCCTGGCGCTTCAGGAGACGGTTCTCGTCGCGCATGGCTTCGAAGGTCTTGCGCAGGTGTTTCACCAGGCCGCTGTATTTCTCCAGCGTGGCCTCGCGGAAACCATCATGGACCGGCAACACGTCTTTTTCGCGCATCACGCACCAGTTCTTGCGGTAGTGCTGACGGCCATAATCCCACTCCGGATAGAGCGAGGCGCCTTCTTCATGATAGGTGCCCTGCCACACCTCGTCCGGGTCGGCGGGCTTTTCCTCGTACAGGCGCGGGTCGTATTCGCCCGGCCCGGCGGCGAACAGGTATTCGGGCGGAATTTCGCCGAGATCGAGCTGGATCGAGGTAAGCAGCTGGCGTACCTCCTCCGGCGGGGCGATCGGGGCGCCATCCAGCGTGAGTTCCAGGGCGGTCAGGCCGGGTTCGGTAGCCGGTTTTTCAGTCAGGCCGAACTGCGCTGGCCGGTCCTTGGTCTCGTCCGGGCGGTGTTTCTTCAGCTCCTGTTCCAGTTGTGCCAGCTTCACCCTTAGCAAAATCTTTTCCTTGGCCACTCGCGCCGCCATGCACTTGGCGACGGCATCCGGGCGCAGCTCACCCTGGAAACATATATCCGGAGGAGCCGCTGGATCGGCATAGGCCCTGGCTAGCAGGCGCAAGCTGTCATCGGCCGTGGCATCGGCTTGTGCCAGTTCCTGGGCAAAATGCTGCCATGAAGCCGGGAGCGTTTCATGCAGCTCTGCCCGCAGCCGCTGCATTTCGCGGTAGAGGCCGGGCAGCTCGCGTGCGATGCAAGCCTGCAAGCGCAGGGTTTCAAGTGCCTGAAAGTGTTTCAGCGCGCGCGCGGCATCTTCATAGGCATTGAGCAGTTCGGGGAGCTGGGTGCGAAAGCTGCCAAAACGTGTCTGGGCCCACATCATCGCCACCATGGCCTTGCACAGCACAAAATTGTCCGCGACCGATGGCATGCGGGCGATGACGGCGGGCAGGAAGAGGGTTTCACTGTCGGTGAAGACGGCTTCTCCCTGCTCCAGCTTGAGACGTCTGCCGGACAGGCCATGCACGAAATTGAGCATGACGCCGCCGACATCCTCGAACACCACCCCGGCGGTTCGTTCATGGCTGAGGCGGGTGAAATTTATTACATCCTTGATGACCCGCACGGCGGGTGATATCCCCGCGCGGTCGTAGGTGTCCATGGCATGCAGTGCCCATGCCTCGATCAGGCGCCGCTCCATGTGGGTGAGAAGATCCGGGGCGCGCAGTGCGAACTGGTAGGCGATCTGGATGTGGGTGGTGGCGATGCGCCTGATCCAGTTGAGCAGGAAATCCTGCTCGTCGCGCCGCAGTGCCGCGATGGACGAGGCTATTTCCTCGACGTGAAGGAAGGTGAACTCGACCTCGAGCCACTCTTCGAGAAGCTGCTCGATGATTTCTGCCGTGAGGGCACTTGTGTCTGTCATAAAAGAATTAATGGACGGGATTTACAGGATAAAAGTTTCGTAACAGAAATCCTGTTAATCCTATCTATTTAGAAAAGCGAGGAGGAGAGCTCGTGCACCGCTGCCAGCATTTCCGCATCGTCTGTGATGGCCTGAGCGATGGCGCTCTGGCAGGCGACTACCGGTTCGATGCCGGAAGCGATGAGTTTTGCGGCATGCACCAGCAGGCGGGTGCTGGCGCCTTCTTCCAGGCCGCTGCCTTTGAGGTTGCGCGTCATTTGCGCGAATTTGACCAGTTTTTCGGCAACATCCAGTGCCACGCCGGATTCGCTGGCAACAATCTTGCGCTCCAGCTCTGCTGCGGGATAGTCAAATTCGAGCGCGACAAAGCGCTGCCGGGTGCTTTGCTTGAGATCCTTGAGCACACTCTGGTAGCCGGGGTTGTATGAAATGGCGAGGCAGAAGTCGTCATTGGCCTCCAGCAGGGTGCCAAGCTTTTCCATGGGCAGCGCGCGTCTATCGTCTGCCAGGGGGTGAATCACCACCATGGTGTCCTTGCGCGCTTCGACGATCTCGTCCAGATAGCAAATGCCCCCGGCCCGCACGGCGCGGGCCAGGGGGCCATCCACCCAGATGGTTTCACCGCCCTTGACCAGAAAGCGTCCCACCAGGTCGGAGGCGGTCAAGTCATCATGGCAGGAAACCGTGATCAGCGGGCGCTTGAGACGCCATGCCATGTATTCCATGAAGCGCGTCTTGCCGCAGCCGGTCGGCCCTTTGAGCAGCACCGGCAGCTTGTTCTGGTAAGCCGCCTCGAAAATGGCGATTTCCTGGCCTATCAGCTCGTAGTAGGGCTCCTCGCGGATAAAGTGCTCTTCCGGTGCCAGGGAGTGGGCTTCCATCCTGATGGATCGCCTAATCGTTGCCGCCACAGCCACAATCGCCGGGCCTGGGGTCCGGGCTGTACTTGTCGTCCTCGAGTTTCTGGCGGTCCTTTTGCATTCCAGCGATGATGGACTGCGCGCGTTCATTCAGTCTGGCGCGGTGTTTTTCGAAAGATCCTTCCTGTTCTTCAAGGAATTTTTCGTTGAACAGCGATTGTTTGAGGAAGTTGAAACCGAACTCCATCAGCTTCTCATCGTCGGCTACGATTTCCGCCATGGTCTCAACCGGTACGATATAGGACGCATTGAAAGAGGGGCTGATGACGAAAGCGCGGAAGCGGTCCAGGTCATAGCTGGTCATGAAGAACAACTGATTGGAGATTTGTGGCGGTTTGCCGACGGATGGGCCGGCGGATTTCTTTTTCAGGATCAACTGGCGCCAGCCGCGGCTCTTTTCGTCGTAGTCGCTGACGCCTTGTTCCTGGCGGTATTCGTCGATGGTCAGTTTGCGCGGCTCCTGGTGACCGAGGCAGTGTTTTTCCTGCACCAGTGCGTAGGCGGTCCGGTCGGTGTATTCATCCGAACGGCGCATCGAGAGGAGGGCGACCGGGTAGTAGCGGCAGGCGGCCGGGCGATCCTCGTACACGCTGCAACCTTCCTCAACCATGAACTGACAGGCGGTGCCGCCTTCAACCGGCTGGAATTTCACACCAGGCAGGCCGTCCTTGTCCAGTTCGTAGGGAAAGGTATATTGCTTCAGAAAGTCGCCGGAGGAAAGGTTCAGGCGGTTTTTTAGCCGCAGGATGTCAAAAGGCGTCAGCGGAATATCGATATTGCTGCAACAGGCATTCCAGCATTTGACCTGGCGGTGGCAGCGGAACTGGATGGTGGTGTCGCCTTCCAGCATGTTGGGCATGACCGGGCTTTCCACAAAGGGAGAGTCTTTGGCCAGATTCTGAAATTCTTGTTCGTCCATGATTACCTCGTTTGTGCGCCAGGCGCGGTTATTTCTAAATGTCCAGGCAGAAGGATGTCTGAGTGCGAGTCCTTGTGTCTTGGCACTTGACCATGAGTGCAACATGCATATTTTAACGTGAAAGAAAAAACCGGGCACCCTGCGGCGCCCGGCTTTCATTTTACTACACTGTTACAGCAAACTCTTAGTGAGCAGCAGGCTTGAACAGCTTGGACTTGTCAACCAGATCCACGTGAGCGCGCTTGAAGCAGGTCCACTGTTTGGTTGTTTTGTCGTAGATCGAGTTCACGAAACACTTCCAGTTCTCTTCATCGACAAAGTTCTTGTCCATGCGGTAGTAGAAGCCAGGGTAACGGCTTTCTTCACGGAACAGGATGTGTTTCATGTGAGCTTCGGCAGTCAGGATGCGATGGTAGTTTTCCCATGCGCGCAGCAGTTCGTGCAGATCTTTTGCACGCATTTTTTCTGCGTCTTCCTTCAGCATGTCCAGCTTCTCGCTAGCTACAGCCAACATCTTGTCGTTGGTGGTGTAGTAGGTTGCAACACCAGCAACATACTCGTCCATGATTTTTTGCAGACGGAACTGCAGCATTTTCGGAGTAATGTAGTTGGGGTTCACGTCGATCGCGGTGGAGTAGTCCTTGAATTCCAGGTAGTTGCGAACTGGCTTGTAGATTTCAGCTACCAGTTGATCTACCGGGGTGTCCAACTCGACCTTCATGTCTTTGTTGTCAACACAGTACTTGACCATGGACTTGGCGCACAGGCGGCCTTCAGCGTGAGAGCCGGAGGAGAACTTGTGGCCGGATGCGCCCACGCCGTCACCAGCAGTGAACAGACCCTTGACCGTTGTCATGGAGCGGTAGCCCCAGTTCCAGCCGCTAGGCAGGTGAGCAGGAACGCCGTCCTTGGTTTCGCTGGTAGGCGCACCGACGTCTTCCGGACCGGATACCCAGATACCGCAGCAACCGGAGTGGGAGCCGAGCAGGTAGGGTTCGGTTGGCATCAGTTCGGAGTTTTTCTTCTCTGGCTCGATGTTTTCACCAACCCAAACGCCGCACTGACCAACGCACATGTCCAGGAAGTCTTCCCATGCTTCAGCTTCCAGGTGCTTAACTTCACGTGGGGAAAGCGTTTCACGCAGTTTTGCAAGAGCAGTCACGGTGTCCATGTAAATCGGACCGCGGCCTTCTTTCATTTCCTTCAGCATCAGGTGGTTACGCAGGCAGGAAGCAGGAACGGCAGCTTGACCATACGGAGGATAGTCATTCAGCAGTTCTTTGTTCTTGACCATGTACACTTCGCCGTTGGCGTTGGTGGCCTGGGCTTTGAACAACAGGAACCAGGCACCGACAGGGCCGTAACCGTCTTTGAAACGGGCTGGCACGAAGCGGTTTTCCATCATGGTCAGTTCGGCGCCAGCTTCGGCAGCCATGGAGTAGGTCGAACCTGCGTTCCATACTGGGTACCATGCACGGCCTTGGCCTTCGCCAACGGAACGTGGGCGGAACAGGTTTACGCAACCACCGGCAGCCAGCAGAATTGCCTTGGCCTTGTACACAACAACCTTGTTTTCACGAACGGAGAAGCCTACAGCACCAGCGATGCGGTTCTTGTCAGCTTTGTCATTCACCAGTTTAACGATGAAAATACGTTCCTGGATGCGGTCCATGCCGAGCGCTTTTTTAGCAGCTTCAGCAACGATCCATTTGTAGGATTCGCCGTTGATCATGATCTGCCACTTACCGGAACGTACGGGCTTGCCGCCGTCTTTCAGTTTTGGCATTTCAACGGAACCGTCGTGACGCTCACCGGCTTCGTCGGTCTTCCAGATGGGCAGGCCCCACTCTTCGAACAGGTGAACGGATTCGTCAACGTGACGGCCCACATCGTAGGCCAGATCGTCACGGGTAATACCCATCAGGTCGTTGGACACCATACGTGCGTAGTCAGCTGGGTCTTGCGCATCACCGATGTAGGTGTTGATGGCGGACAGACCTTGAGCAACGGCGCCGGAGCGGTCCATTGCAGCCTTGTCTACCAGCTTGATTTTCAGGTCAACGCCGTTTTCGCGCTTGGCTGCATCAGCCCAACGCATGATTTCATAAGCCGCACCAGAACAAGCCATGCCGCCGCCGATAAGAAGAATGTCAACTTCTTCTTGGATTACTTCAGGATTTTCAAAGGTTCCAGACATCTTATTTACCTTTCAATATTCGTTAACAATAACTGTTCGTCGCGTCTTACTTGCGAATCAGTTCAGCAGGGTTGCCAGCACGATAGCCATTCATCTGGTTAAAGAAACCGGATTTGGCAACATCTGCCATGTTTGCTTCAGGCTTGCCACCGTAGCAGTCGATCGAACCTTCTGGCGTGGTGCGGATCGGGAATTTGAAGCGCTTCAGCACGCCGTTGCGGAATTTGATGGTCCACATGATGGAGTCGGAACCACGCAGAGGCTGCACGGAACCACCCAGTGGCACAACGTCAGCATAGTGACGTACTTCGATTGCCTGTTGTGGGCAAATCTTTACGCAGGAATAGCATTCCCAGCACTGCTCGGGTTCCTGGTTGAACGCCTTCATGGCGTGGCCGGTTTCGGAACCATCTTTGTCAAGCTTCATCAGGTCGTGCGGGCAGATGTACATGCACGCGGTTTTGTCCTGACCTTTGCAGCCGTCACATTTGTCGGTACGTACAAAAGTTGGCATTGCTTTTACTCCTCAGTAATGACATTACAACTATAAAAAAGCCGGTTACACACAGTGGCCGGCCAACCTTAAAAAACTTATTTTGCTGAATGACCTTTAAGTTCGATCTTGATATTTTCTTCAGCGGAAAGGCCTGCGTAATATTTCTGCAGTACCTTGGCCACTTCCGGCCGGCTGAATTCTACAGGGAGATCCTTGCCTTCGGAAAGCATTGAACGCACCTTGGTGCCGGACAACAGGATGCGGTCGTCCTTGGTGTGCGGGCAGGTGCGCTGCGAGGCCATGCCGCCGCACTTGTTGCACCAGAAGGTCCAGTCGATGTTCATGTTCTGGGTTTCGAGTGAGCCCTTGGGGATCTCGTCGAAAATTTTCTGAGCGTCGAACGGGCCGTAGTAGTCGCCCACGCCGGCGTGGTCGCGGCCAACGATCAGGTGCGAGCAGCCATAGTTCTGGCGGAACAGCGCGTGCAGCAGCGCTTCACGCGGGCCTGCATAGCGCATGTCCAGCGGATAGCCGGCCTGGATCACCGTGTTGGGTGCAAAATAGTTCTCAACCAGCACGCTGATGGCTTCGGAGCGAACTTCGGCAGGGATGTCGCCCGGCTTCAGGGCCCCCAGCAGGGAGTGGACCAGCACGCCGTCCATGGTTTCGATGGCAATTTTGGCCAGGTATTCGTGGGAGCGGTGCATCGGATTGCGGGTCTGGAAGGCGGCAATCTTGGACCAGCCAAGCTTCTCGAACAGCGCGCGGGTCTCGGCAGGCGTCATGAACTGCTCGCCGTACTCTTCCTTGAATGTGCCGGTGGAGAGGACCTTGACCGGACCGGCCAGATTATATTTGCCCTGGGCCATGACCATCTTGACGCCGGGGTGTTCCATGTCGGTGGTCTTGTAGACCTGCATGCACTCGTGGCCTTTATCGATGCTGTATTTCTCGGTCACCTTCATGGTGCCCATGATCTCGCCGGACTCACCGTCAACCAGGGCGATCTCGTCACCGTCCTTGATGCTCTCGTCGTCGGTCGACAGGGTGACTGGAATGGGCCAGAACAGGCCGTTGGCCATTTTGTATGCATCGCATACGCCTTGCCAGTCAGAATGCATCATGAAACCGTTGAGGGGAGTGAATCCACCGATGCCGAGCATGATGAGGTCGCCGGTTTCGCGCGAGCTCATTTTGACTTTGGCCATGCCTTGAGCACGTGCCAGTTCTGCTTTCAACGCATCGCCAGTCAGTAACAGAGGCTTGAGTTCACCGCCGCCGTGTGGCCGAACTAGTTTGGACATGTTTTCTCCATTTCTTTGGTTTAATGGTTTATTGCTGCTGGGTTCGGTAAAAATTTTCCGAAGAATACCATGTAGGGTCGGGCGATTTGATCCATATTTTCTATCTTCGAATAAGTTAATTCGATAATTTTATCCGGATAGATATCAGAATATTCTGATTTTCTGCTTGTCTTGATGAGGGCGGTCTGAGCTATGTTTGCCATGGAACCACTGCACAAGTGTTCATCGAGAGGAACGCATTACGAAGTAATCCCGCCGCTATTTGAAAAGCAGGATTGCTTCGCTGCTCGCAAAGACCGCGCGCACTTGTTCAGGCCTGCTTTAATTAAAGTCCAAAAAATTCTTTGATCTTGTTCAGTATTTCAGAGTTTGCCTGGTGGTGAGAATGTTGCGCGGCAGCCAACCCATCCTGAACTGAATTCAGTTCAGCCTGGCGAGCCGCCAGAACCTGGCTGATTTCTTCCGCAATGGATGGCCTCGATTGAATGATGCTCTCGAAGGCTTCCTTGTCGAGCCGGTAGCATTCAACATCGGTTTTTGCCGTTACTGTTGTGCTCCGGGGGGCGCCGGTCATCATGCCCATCTCGCCAAAGAAACTGCCTGCATGAATGGTGGAAATTATCTTGTTGCCGCTACCGGATTCCAGCACGACCTCGGCTTCTCCCTCGGTCAGGATGTAGAGCCAATGTGCAACTGCACCCTGCCTGGTTATAGTGTCGCCTTTTACAAATGGAGCATACTTCAGGCGCCCTGCCGCGGTGTTCAATTCATCGTCGCTGAAGGACCGGAACAGATCGACCTTGCGCAAGGTTTTCATACGGCTGGCAATTTCACGCGAAAGGCGGATTACATCGCTTTTTTCGCCTTCCTTGAATAGATGGATGTTGCCCTCCGGTACCGGCAGGCGGATGTCTGCTCTTTTCAGCGCGGCGTAGATATGAGTACGGACCGCTGAATCGGTCGGGTCGTCAACGGCAATATCCGTCAGCCAGTAACGCACGGCATACCGAGCGGCGCTTTTGTCGAAATCCATCATTACGCAATTAGGTAGGGGATCCCGCGCTACACGCGGAATTTCTGCGGACTGGATGGCTTTTTCGACGATTTCTATCACGCGTGCCGGTGGAATGTTGTAATCCACATTGAACCATACCCAGCGCCGCCATAATTCGGCTTGTCCTGCACGTTTGCCGAGGACGCTGAACTTGGATTTCATCAGCACGCTGTTGGGGATGATCACCGTTTCCCAGTTGCGCGTTTCAACGGAAGTCGAGCGCCAGCGAATGTCGACAACCTTGCCGATCACGTCATCCACCTTGATCCAGTCGCCAACCTGGATCGAATTGTCCAGTTCCAGTGCGAGGCCACCCAGAATATTGCCCAGTGTATCCTGCATGGAGAAAGCGATGACCGCGGTAATGACGGCAGAAGTGGTGACAATGCCGCTCAGGTCCATTCCTGCGTAACGTAGCCGGATCATGCCCCAGATCAGGTAACCGACGATGACCAGCATATCCTCAAGAATGCTGGGGGTGCTGAGGTGTGCGGCTGGCAGCAGGACGCGGAAAATGAACATTCCACATAAACGGATCAGGACAATGCCTTCCGCCACGATAAATATTTCATGCAGGATGGAGGCGGCTTTTGCCAGGCCGAGGGTGTGAAAAATACCGCTGATGAGCAGGCCTGCGAGGCAGACGGCAAAGAAGAATAATGTGTGCGTCAGGGTGCGGCGGTCTGCGGGCCTGAGGCGATAAAGCAGCATCGCGATGAAAAAGACCGAGCCGATCAGGTAGCCAATGCCCTGATGCCAGGCGAAGCTGGAAATTTCCTGCAATGCGTTCATGCCGCAACTGTAGCAATAATCCTGAACAAATGGGAACTCCTGTAAAATCCGGCAGGGGATTTCAAGAATTTTTGCGGGGGCCGGGATGGCTTGGTACAGCTTGGTTGCAGTTGGGGCAGGCGCTGCATTAGGGGCATGGTTGCGCTGGTGGTTCGGGCTGTGGCTCAATCCACTGTTCCCGGTGTTGCCGCTCGGCACACTGGCAGCTAATTTGCTTGGTGGCTATCTGATGGGATTGGCCATGGTGTTGTTCACCGAATATCCGGGTCTTTCCCCGGAAGCGCGTTTGCTGATCGCGACCGGCTTCCTTGGCGGCCTGACCACTTTTTCCACCTTCTCGGCAGAAACGGCAACCTTGCTGCTACGGGCCCAATATGCCTGGGTGGCCGGGATCGTGGGGCTGCACGTGGCGGGTTCGCTGGCCATGACGCTGTTGGGTATCTGGACGGTAAAAGCATTCAGGGGGTGAACATGCAGGGCATTTGTCTGAAACTGTTTGTCAGCGAGGCAGAGCGGCATGAAGGCAGCCTGCTTTATGAGTGGCTGCTGGAACAAGCGAAAGTACTGGGCATTCGCGGCGGCACTGCAATCCGGGCTATTGCCGGTTATGGCCGGCACGGCAGGCTGCATGAAGAAGCTTTTTTCGAACTGGCGGGAGAGCTACCGGTGGAGATCGAGTTTTTTCTCAGCGAACCCGAAGCAGGGCAGATGCTGGCGCTACTCAAGCGCCACCAGCTGCGGCTATGCTATGCCATGATGGCGGCCGAGCACGGCATTACTGAATAGATGGGCCTTGGCGATCAGCTGATTCTTTTCGTCGCTTCTTTTATAGCCAACTGGTTTTCGGCGCTTTCTGGCGGCGGGGCAGGGCTGATTCAGTTCCCCATGCTGATTTTTCTTGGCTTGCCGTTTGGCGTGGCTTTGGCAACACACAAGGTGGCCAGTGTTGCGCTCGGCCTGGGCGCAACCATCCGGCACTTCCGGGAAAGCCATCTGGAGCGGCGTTTTTCGCTCATTATTCTCGGTGCTGGTTTACCCGGCGTGATCCTGGGCGCCAATGTCATCCTTAGAATTCCCGCGCACATAGCGCAACTGGCGCTCGGCATCCTGACCATGGGCCTGGGCCTGTATTCCGTTTTCAGGCCCAGCCTGGGCATGGTGCATGCTCCTCGCAACCAGGCTGGAACTGCGCTGTTGACCGGAATGGCCGGCCTGTTCGTGGTCGGCTTCCTGAATGGTTCGATCACCTCCGGTACCGGCCTGTTCCTGACCATGTGGCTGATCCATCACTTCGGGCTCGATTACAAACGCGCCGTGGCCTACACCCTGGTGTTGTGCGGACTGGTGTGGAACGGGACGGGCGCCGTGGTGCTGGGCATGATCGGCACCATCGCCTGGGACTGGATGCCGGCTCTGCTGCTTGGTTCGCTGGCAGGAGGGTATCTGGGCAGCCACTACGCGCTCAAAAAAGGCAATCAGTGGATCAAGCGCGCTTTCGAAATCGTGACGATCCTGATCGGTCTCAAGCTGATTATTGCTTAAAATATAACAACGCGAAGCGTTGCCTAAGCCCCTCTCTCCCACCGGGAGAGAGCAAGGAGAGAGGGAAACGGACATGGCGAAACGTCGTTTCATGATTCTGGGCGGCGTTTTGCCATGTCCGTTAGGCTTGCTGTTGCTGGATTTGCAGGGAATTTTCCGCCACAATATTGAACTTTGGGCCTGCTGGCCCGGCTGTGAATTTTCATCGAGACCAAATAATGAATCTGCACGAATATCAGGCAAAACAGTTGTTGCGCGAGCAGGGGATTCCTACTCCGCGCGGCGTGGTGCTGGACGATATGGCTCAGGCCGGGATGGCGGCGGGCCAACTGGGCGGAGATGCCTGGGTGGTCAAGGCGCAAATTCACGCCGGCGGTCGCGGCAAGGCGGGTGGGGTGCGCGTGGTGCGTTCCGTGAGCGACCTGACCCAGAGCGTAAGCGCACTGCTCGGCAGCCGTCTGGTAACTTATCAGAACGCGCCCGACGGGCAGATGGTGACGCGCCTGTTGATCGAGGAAACGCTGGACATTGCGCGCGAGATTTATCTTAGCCTTACCGTGGACCGCGAATCCGAACGCATCGTGCTGGTGGCTTCCGGCAGCGGTGGCATGGACATCGAGGAAATCGCCCGCACCGACCCGGACAAGATCCTGCGCGAAGTTTGCGACCCGGTGTGGGGGCTGCAGGATTTTCAGTGCCGCAATATTGCCTTTGGATTGAACCTGCAAGGGCCGCAGATTGCCTCTTTTACCAGGATGGCGAAAGGCCTGTTCCAGCTTTTCATGAAGAGCGATCTGTCGCTGGTTGAGATCAACCCGCTGGTCGTGACGACAGGCGGCGAGCTGGTTGCACTGGATTGCAAGATCAGCGTGGAGGACAACGCCCTTTACCGCCAGAAGGAACTGGCTGCCCTGCGTGACCCGAGTCAGGACGACGCCAAGGAAGTGGCGGCGCGTGAGGCGGACCTCAATTATATCGCCCTCAGCGGCAATATCGGCTGCATGGTCAATGGCGCCGGTTTGGCCATGGCAACCATGGACCTGATCAAGCTGCACGGCGGCCAACCGGCCAACTTCCTCGACGTGGGCGGCGGTGCAACGGCTGAAACCGTGGCCAAGGCCTTCAAGATCATCCTTTCCGATGCCAACGTAAAAGCCATTTTGGTCAACATTTTCGGCGGCATCATGCGTTGCGACATTATTGCCGAGGGCATCATAACCGCGGTCAAGGAAGTGGGCGTCAAGGTGCCGGTGATTGTGCGGCTGGAAGGCACCAATGTCGAACTGGGGCAGAAGATGCTGGCCGAGAGCGGAGTGGGCGTGATTTCCGCCAGCGATTTGACCGATGCGGCCAAGCGCGCCGTGGCAGCGGTGGCTTAAAGGAAGAAATATGAGCATTCTGGTTAACAAGAATACCAAGGTCATCTGCCAGGGCTTCACCGGCAAGCAGGGCACCTTCCACTCCGAGCAGGGCATTGCCTACGGTACCAAAATGGTCGGTGGCGTGACGCCGGGCAAGGGCGGGCAAATGCATCTCAATCTGCCGGTATTCAACACGGTGCGCGATGCAGTCAAGGAGACCGGCGCCAACGCCACGATGATTTACGTGCCGCCGGCCTTTGCCGCGGACTCGATCATGGAAGCGGCTGCGGCGGGGATCGAGGTCATTGTCTGCATCACCGAAGGGATTCCGGTGCTGGACATGATGAAAGTCAAGGCCGCGCTGAAAGACAGCCCATCGGTACTGATCGGCCCCAACTGCCCCGGCATCATCACGCCGGAAGAATGCAAGATCGGCATCATGCCCGGCTTTATCCACAAGAAAGGCAAGGTTGGTATTGTGTCGCGCTCCGGCACGCTGACTTATGAAGCGGTATACCAGACCACCCGGGCCGGGCTGGGCCAGACCACCTGCGTGGGAATTGGCGGCGATCCGATCAAGGGGCTGGATTTCATCGATTGTCTGAAGCTATTTCAGGATGACCCGGAAACCGAAGCCATCATCATGGTCGGCGAAATTGGCGGCACGCGTGAAGAAGATGCCGCGGCATACATCAAGGCCCACGTCACCAAGCCGGTGGCAGGTTACATCGCCGGCCAGACCGCGCCCAAGGGTAAGCGCATGGGGCATGCCGGAGCGATTATTGCCGGCGGCAGCGGGCTGGCTTCGGACAAGATCAGGGCACTGCGGTCTGCTGGGGTAGTCGTGGCAGAATCGCCCGCTGGCCTGGGAGAGGCGGTTCTGGCAGCGATTCGCCAGGCACGTTAAAATTTTGCTGGAAGAGGACAGCACTTGACGTGAAACCGTTTTGTGATGCGTGAAATGCAAAAACATCCACTGCACTTTCCCATTGCACGCTTCACAGCAAGGGCGTAGCCCAAGCGGTTTTACGTTTCACTTGTCGCCTAGAGGCGCCTACTTTTGGTCCATGGTTCCGGGCGGCAATTTACCATGCCCGTTAGCATAGAGACTCTCAATTGTGGGCACATGGGGTTTCGGGTATGATGTGAACCCGTCCAATCTTCACGATTTTCAGGTTTTTCATGACCAAATTTATCTTCGTTACGGGCGGGGTTGTTTCTTCACTTGGCAAGGGTATCGCAGCAGCTTCCCTGGCCGCCATCCTCGAATCACGCGGCATCAAAGTCACCATGCTCAAGCTGGATCCCTACATCAATGTGGATCCCGGCACCATGAGCCCATTCCAGCATGGCGAAGTTTTTGTCACCGAAGATGGTGCCGAGACGGATCTGGATCTTGGTCATTACGAGCGCTACATCAGCGCCAAAATGAAAAAATCCAATAACTTCACCACCGGCCAGATCTACGAGAGCGTGATCAAGAAAGAGCGGCGCGGCGATTACCTGGGCGGCACGGTGCAGGTAATTCCCCATATCACTGACGAGATCAAGCATTTCATCCGTGCCGGAGCAGGTGACGCCGAAGTGGCGATAGTCGAGATCGGCGGTACGGTGGGTGACATCGAATCACTGCCCTTTCTGGAAGCCATCCGCCAGATGGGCGTGCAGCTTGGCCGCAGCAGCACCTGTTACATCCACCTGACGCTGGTGCCCTATATTGCCTCCGCGGGCGAAATCAAGACCAAGCCGACTCAGCACTCGGTCAAGGAACTGCGCGAAATCGGTATTCAGCCCGATGTGTTGCTGTGCCGCGCGGACCGTCCGTTGCCGGACGACGAGCGGCGCAAGATCGCGCTGTTTACCAATGTGCAGGAAGAAGCGGTCATTTCCGCCGTGGACGTGGACAGTATCTACAAGATTCCCGGCTTGCTGCACCTTCAGGGCCTGGACAAGATCGTCTGCCGCAAGCTTGAACTTACGCCGCCGCCCGCAGATCTGAGCACTTGGGAAAAACTTGTTTATGCACTGGAGCATCCAGAGCATGCTGTAAACATTGCGCTGGTGGGCAAATATGTAGACTTGACCGAGTCCTACAAGTCGCTTTCAGAAGCCCTGATCCACGCGGGGATTCATACACGCAGCAAGATCAATATTCACTATATCGATTCCGAAACGCTGGAAACCGGCAATACGGATTTTCTGAATGGCATGGACGCCATTCTGGTGCCAGGCGGTTTTGGCAAGCGCGGTGTGGAAGGCAAGATCGCGGCGATCCGCTATGCGCGCGAGAAGCGCATTCCCTATCTGGGCATCTGTCTTGGCATGCAGCTGGCTGTGATTGAATATGCGCGCCACAAGGCGCAGATGGAAGACGCACACAGCACCGAGTTCAATCCGGACACGCCCTATCCGGTGGTCGCGCTGATCACCGAATGGCGCACCAAGGAAGGCGCGCTAGAAACCCGCAGCAGCCAATCCGATCTGGGCGGCACCATGCGCCTGGGCGGGCAGGAAGCACTGCTCGCGGAAGGTTCGCTGGCACGCAAGGTCTATGGCGCGGAAACAGTCATCGAACGCCATCGTCACCGCTATGAGGTCAATAACGAATACCTGCCGCGCCTCGAGCAGGCCGGTTTGCGCGTGAGCGGCCGTTCCATGGGGGGCGAAGACCTGTGCGAGATGATCGAGTTGCCTGACCATCCCTGGTTCATGGCGTGCCAGTTCCATCCCGAGTTTACTTCCACGCCGCGTGCCGGCCACCCGCTGTTCAAGGCTTTCATTGAAGCAGCGCTGGTGCAGTCCAGGGTAAAGGCATAACGATGAAACTCTGCGGTTTTGAAGCGGGCCTGCAGCAGCCGCTATTTTTGATTGCCGGGCCTTGTGTTATCGAATCCGAGCAGATGGCGCTGGATACAGCCGGTCTACTGAAAGAAATCTGTAACCAGGTAGGTATAAACTTTATTTACAAGTCTTCCTATGACAAGGCCAACCGTAGTTCCGGAAAATCATTCCGCGGCTTTGGCATGGATGAAGGTTTGCGCATTCTGGCTGAAGTAAAGCGCCAGATCGGCGTGCCGGTGCTGACCGATGTGCACACCGAAGAAGAAATCCCGGTGGTGGCGGCGGTGGTGGACGTGCTGCAAACCCCTGCCTTCCTGTGCCGTCAGACAGACTTCATCCACGCAGTGGCAAGCTGTGGCAAGCCGGTGAACATCAAGAAGGGCCAGTTTCTTGCTCCCTGGGACATGAAAAACGTGGTCGAAAAGGCGCGCGAAGCCAATGGCGGCCAGGATAACATCATGGTCTGCGAGCGTGGCGTGTCCTTCGGCTACAACAACCTGGTTTCCGACATGCGTTCGCTGGCGGTGATGCGCGATACAAATTGCCCCGTCATATTCGACGCCACCCACTCGGTGCAGTTGCCGGGTGGGCAAGGGGACAAGAGCGGCGGTCAGCGTGAATTCGTGCCAGTGCTGGCACGCGCAGCGGTGGCCAGCGGCATCGCCGGGATTTTCATGGAAACCCATCCCGACCCGGCAAAAGCCCTGTCAGACGGCCCCAATGCATGGCCTCTGGGAAAAATTCGAGAATTGCTGAGTACCCTCAAGCAGCTAGATGAACTGGTGAAGCAGCAAGGCTTTGCCGAAATGAAATTGTGATAGATAACCGAGAAATCAAGGAAATATGATGAGTGCAATTGTTGATGTGATCGCCCGCGAAATCCTGGACTCCCGTGGCAACCCCACGGTAGAGGCTGATGTACTGCTTGAATCCGGCGTGATTGGCCGTGCCGCCGTGCCTTCTGGCGCCTCTACCGGCACCAAGGAAGCGGTGGAGCTGCGCGATGGCGACAAGGCGCGCTACCTGGGCAAGGGCGTGCTGCAGGCAGTCGAAAACGTGAACACCGAAATCTGCGAAGCCATCATCGGCCTGGATGCCGAGGAGCAAAGTTTCATCGACAAGATGCTGATCGAACTGGACGGCACCGACAACAAGGGCCGCCTCGGCGCCAACGCCATTTTGGCGGTCTCGCTGGCAGTCGCCAAGGCTGCTGCCGAGCAGTCCGGCTTGCCCTTGTATCGCTACCTCGGCGGCTCCGGACCGATGCAACTGCCGGTACCGATGATGAACATCATCAACGGCGGCGCGCATGCCACCGGCGGTTCGGATATCCAGGAATTCATGATTATTCCCCTGGGCGCACAAAGTTTCCGTGAAGCGCTGCGCTGCGGTGCAGAGATTTTTCATCATCTGCAAAAAATCCTTCATTCCAAAGGGTATGCCACCACCGTGGGCGATGAAGGCGGTTTTGCGCCGGCACTGGGCTCCAACGAGGGCGCGCTGCAGGTGATCGTGGAGGCGATCGAGGCCGCCGGTTACCTGCCGGGTGCCGACGTGGCCATCGGTCTGGACTGCGCCGCTTCCGAGTTCTACAAGGATGGCCAGTATCATCTGAAGGCGGATGGACTAACGCTTAGTTCTGCACAGATCATCGACCTGTACGCGACCTGGGTGGACAAATATCCCATCATCAGCATCGAAGACGGCATGAGCGAATTCGACTGGGATGGCTGGAAGCTGCTCACCGATCGCCTCGGCAAATCGATCCAACTGGTCGGCGATGATCTCTTCGTGACCAACACCAAGATCCTGCGCGAAGGCATCCAGAAAGGCGTGTGCAACTCCATTCTGATCAAGGTGAACCAGATCGGCACCCTGAGCGAAACCTTCGCCGCGGTCGAGATGGCCAAACGCGCCGGCTACACCGCCGTGATTTCACATCGCTCGGGTGAGACTGAAGACACCACCATTGCGGATATCGCCGTGGCCACCAACGCCCTGCAGATCAAGACCGGCTCCCTCAGCCGTTCCGATCGAGTTTCCAAGTACAACCAGTTGCTGCGCATCGAGGAAGAGCTGGGCGACGGCGCCAGCTACGCCGGGCGCGATGCCTTTTACCAGCTTAACCGCTGAGCCGGGCTGATTTAACCCCCCTTCCATGCGCTGGTTAACACTGCTTCTGGTGCTTGTCGTCATTGCATTGCAGTATCCGCTATGGCTTGGAAAGGGGGGCTGGTTGCGCGTATGGGAAGTGGATCAGAAAATTGCCGCGCAGAAACAGGTCAATCAAGGCCTGAAAGCGCGCAACGCCTCGCTCGATGCCGAGGTACGCGACCTGAAGCAGGGTTATGGCGCAATCGAGGAAAGGGCACGCAGCGAACTGGGGATGATCAAGCAGGATGAGGTATTTTTCCAGGTGCTGGAAAATGAACGCCCGCTACCCCCTCCCTCCAGTGGCGCCAAACCGGCTGTGCCCCAGCCCGCCGGCAAACCAGCAGTTGCTTCCGCTAAACACTGACGCAAGCGCTCAGTTTTTCCCGCAGCATTTCTTGAATTTAAGCCCGCTGCCGCAAGGGCAGGGGTCATTGCGGCCTGACTTGGATTTTTTGTACGGGCGGGGAAATGTGCCGTCCATGTAAAGCCACTTGCCCTCAACTTTCTGAAAGCGGCTGATCTCGTGCAGCGCAGCCTCGCCGCCCTGATGGCGGTAGCGTGCAACGAACTCGACCGTGCCTTCGCTATCGTCCGCGCCCCCCGCCTGGGTCGCCCGAATTTCCAGACCCAGCCAATCCATGTCGGGCGTGGGCGGGCCGTTGTCCTGCGCATGCTGGGTACGATTCAAATAATCCCAATCCCTCTCGGCAAAAGCACTGTAGCGCGAGCGCATCAAGACTTCTGCCGTGGGCGCAGACGCTGTACCTCTCAGATAGGGAGCGCAGCAATTCTCAAAAATCAGCCCGGATCCGCATGGGCAGGCTTTGCTCGTCACGTTCCCTCTTTCTCGTCTCTCTCACCGAGGAAGCGCCCGCAAGAGGTGTCCCCGCCAGGATTGGCGAGAAAGCCGCTCAATCCGGCGAGAAGAGGGATGATGTATCGCTTCGCGAATTCCACTCTAGCAGTGCTGCTCAATGAATTCGCGCACCCAGTGCTCGGGCTTTGCACTGGCGAAGCGGCCCACTTCCACGCCATTGACGAACATCAGCACGGTGGGAAAGCCGCGCAAGCCATAACGGCCCGCAAGTTTCATGTTGTCACCTTCATCAACTTCCACCTTGGCGAGCGTGAATTTTCCCGCATAGGCCTTTACCACGCGGTCCAGCACCGGCGAAAGCGCCAGGCAGGGCGGGCACCAGTCGGCCCAGAAATCCACCAGCACAGGCAGTGTTTTTGAGGCTTCAATCACACGTTGTTCGAAGTCGTGGAGGTCGACATCAATAATCAGGGAAAGGTTATGGCTCATCGTTGAAAGCTAAGGTTGATCAGGGATGTGAATTCTAGCCGAAATCGCCAGCTCGTGCAGACTCGCGCTGCATCTGCATGAACGGGGGTGTCCGGAATTTTGTGTAAACGGGATTTCGTTTAACGTTGTGGCATCCGGTCATCGAACTGGATAGTAAACCGGTTTAGCGCAGCTTTCCAATCCCGGATCGGCATGGTCCACTTTTGGCTGATGTTTTGCAGGGCCAGGTAGAACAGCTTCAGCAACGCCTCGTCGCTCGGGAATGATCCCCGGTTCTTGGTAATCTTGCGCAGACTCATGTTTACCGACTCGATGGCGTTGGTGGTGTAAATCACCTTCCTGATTTCCGGCGGGTAGTCGAAGAACGGGATGATGCGCTCCCAGTTGCGCCGCCAGGACAGGACAATCGAAGGGTAGGCCTCTCCCCATTTCTCCTCGAACTCAGCCAGCTTGGCTTCTGCTTCCTCGACGGTTGCAGCCGAGTAGATGGTCCGCAGATCAGCAGCAACGGCCTTGCGCAGTTTCCAGCTGACGTAGTTCAGGCTGTAACGCACCAGATGGACGATGCACAACTGAACGGCAGTCTTCGGGAATACCGCCTCGATAGCTTCCGGGAAGCCTTTCAGTCCATCGACGCAGGCGATGAAGATATCCTGCACACCACGGTTCTTGAGTTCGGTCACGACTTGCAGCCAGAATTTGGCG